>CBINIO010000266.1:0-6255 GCA_966250725.1 uncultured Chitinophaga sp. | reverse complement strand
GTTCTCCAGCCAGAAGGTGGAGTTGGCTGCGTTGTTCACCGAAGCGGTGCCGATGGTAAGACGCGGGTACGCTGCGCCCGGGTTGTTCGGCGTCCAGCGGTCGATATGCTGCGCGTACACGTCGTCCCAGTTGTTGTGGAACGCTTCCACCCCTTCGCCGCGCAGGTATACATTCCGTTTGCCCACGCCCTGGATAAAGATGCTCGCGTCGAACCCTTTCCAGGTAACGCCGTAGTTAAGCCCGAACGTGAAGCGGGGGAACGGGTTGCCCATCACGAAACGGTCGTTGTTGTCGATGATGCCGTCGCCGTTGCGGTCCACATACTTGATGTCGCCGGGTTTCACGTCGTTCACAAAAGTGGGTTTGGGACTGGTCTTGATATCTTCAAGGTTCTGGTAAAACCCGTCTGCCTGGTAGCCGTAATAGGAGCTGATGGGGAAGCCTTCGCGGTTGATGTAGGTCACGTCGCCTTCGCGGATAAACGTTCTTCCCTGGAAATCGACCACCTCGTTGAGGTTGTCCGCCAGGTTGGCGCCGATGGTGTGGTTGAACTTGCCGGTTTTGGCGCGGTAGTTCACCGCCAGCTCAAAACCCTGGTTCTTCACCTTGCCCGCGTTCTGGAAGGCGGGCGTAGCGCCGTACAGCCCGGGGGCCGGCAGCTGCAGCAGGATATTGTCGGTGATCTTGTGGAAATAATCGTAGCTGATGGTAAGCCGGTTGTCCAGCATCGACAGGTCGAAGCCGATGTTGGCGGAGTTGGCGGATTCCCAGGTGATCACGGGGTTGCCCACCGAGAAGGAGGAGCCGGACTGCGGGATGTTGTTAAACCCGTACATGTTGTTCACCGTCGTGTATACGTTGAGGTAGCCGTAGTTGGAAATGATCTGCTGGTTGCCCAGCTGCCCCCAGGAACCGCGCAGCTTCAGGTCGCCCACTTTTTCTTTCAGGCTTTCCATGAACGGCTCGTCGGTAATGCGCCATGCGGCGGAGAACGACGGGAAAAAAGCGCCGCGGTGGCCTTTGGCGAAACGGCTGGAAGCGTCGTAACGGAAGTTGAACTCAAAATAATATTTGTTGTCAAACGCGTAGTTCAGCCTGCCGAACGCGGAGTTGAGCGCCCACTGGTCGATGCGGGTATCGTACGTATCGTTGAAGCCGGTGAGGGTCTGCGTGCCGGAAATGGAATCGCCGGTGTTGTTGTCCACGTTCAGCCGGCGGGTCTGGCTGTATTCGTTCTTCCATCCTTCCGTGGCGTAGCCTAACAGCGCTTTTACCTCGTGCACTTCGTTAAAGGTGCGGTCGTAGTTGAGCAGCGCCTGGAAGTTGTCCTGGATGCTGCGCGCGTGGTTCACCGTTCTCGAGCTTTGGTTGTCGGAACCGGAATAAGGCGCGTAGTCGATGGAACGGCGGAACTCGTCCATGTTGTTCACTCGCACGTCCGCACCGTACACCAGTTTCGCGGAAAGGTGCCTGGTGACCGCGTATTCGGCGTTCGCCATATAGTTATAGCTGTCGTTGTTGTAAAGCCTGCGGCCGCCCTGCTCCAGCTGCGCCAGCGGGTTGTTGGAAGCCGTGGGCGCGAGGAAATAATGACCCGCGGTGTCCCTGACCGGGTAGATACGGGGAATGCGGATGGCGGTGGAAATCAGCCAGTCGGAATAATACGCGTGCTCGCGGATCTTCTGTTTGGCATAGGCGAAGTTGCCGCCCAGCTTCAGCTTGCCCAGCTGCGTGCTGAGATTGGCGCGGCCGTTGTAACGCTGGTAGCCGTAGTTGGGGCCGCGGTAAAGACTGTTCTGGTCGAGGTAACCGCCGGAGAGCAAATAGTTCACTTTCCCCACCGCGCCGGTTACGCCGAGGTTATGGTTATGCTGAAGAGCGGCGGGGCGCATTATTTCGTCCATCCACCATTTCTCCGATCCTTTCTCGCCTTGTTGACGGATCTGCCCGGGCGAGAACTGCGCGGTCTGGCCGGAGTTCACCAGCGCTTCGTTTTTCAGCTGCATGTACTCAACGCCGCTCACCGGCTTGATCAGGAAAGTGGGCTGCTGCGCGCCAAAGATGCCGTTGTACGTAACACGCGGTATTTTGTTAGCCTTCCCTTTTTTGGTGGTAACGAGTATCACGCCATTGGCCGCGCGGGAACCGTAAATGGCGGAAGAAGCGGCGTCTTTTAATACGCTGATGCTTTCGATGTCGTTCGGGTTGAGCAGGTCCAGCGAGCCGGGCACCCCGTCCACCAGGATCAGCGGGCTGGTGTTGTTCACGGTGCTCACGCCGCGCACGTTGATATTGATGGCCGCGCCCGGTTCGGTAGCGTTCTGCTGGATGATGAGGTTCGGCGCCGCGCCCTGCAAGGCTTGTACGGCGCTGGTAACGGGCTTGCCCTCCAGGTCTTTGGCGGTCACCACGCTCACGGCGCCGGTAAGACTGGTGCGCTTTTGCGTGCCGTAACCCACCACCACCACGTCGGAAAGCGTGCTGGCGGACTGCTTCAGCACGATGTTCAGCGGGCCGGCGCCGGTCAGCGGAATTTCCTGGCTGGCGAAGCCGATGGAAGTGACCACCAGCACCTGGTTCGTACCCGCGGGAATGTTGAGGGAAAAAGTGCCTTCGGCGGTGCTGGCCGTGCCGATGTTGGTGCCTTTTAATGAAATGGAAGCTCCGGGAACGGGTTGTTTGGTAGCGTCGTCGGTAACGCGTCCCGTAACGGTGCGGGCGGTCTGGGCCATCGCGCCCTGGGCCATGCCCAGCATCAGCAGCGCCACAAGGAGGCAGCCATTCTTCCGCAAGAGCTTTTCTACGATAACGTGATAATAAGCTAGCATTGGCTAATAATTTAGTTTGATCAGTGGTGGAATAAATAGTGTTCCGGCCTGCGTATTACAACGAGGCCGGCTTGTCCGTCAGTTTGTATTCCAGCGTTCCTCCCTGCGTCAGCTTGCTGAACGGGATGGCGTTGCGCCGTAGTTTTTTGCCGTTGAATGCGGGCTGCTGCAGATAGATGTTCGACGCGCCGTTGTTGTGCGCCACGATCGTGAGCTTGCCGCCCTTGTAATATTTTTTGTTCAGTTTGATCTCTACCTTATCAAAAAGCGAAGACCCTATCTGCATCACCGGCTGCGCCGCCGCGCCGCCCTGTACGTCGAAGAGGCCGATGGCGCTCAGTACGTACCAGGCGCCCAGCTGGCCCTGGTCTTCATCCTGCCCGTAACCGTAACCATGAATGCCTTCGGTGCCGTAGAACTCGTTGCAGATGGCCCTCACCCACTTCTGCGTGAGATGCGGTTTGCCGGAGTAATTGAACATCCAGGACATTTGCAGGCAGGGCTGGTTGCCGTGGTTGTATGGTGCGGACAAACCGGAGAAAGCATCGATGGTGGTGCCGCCGCCGAACGTCGTTTTCTGCGCCGCGGTAAAGATGCTGTCGAGCCTTTTGTTAAACTCCGCCTTGCCCATCCTGGCGATCAGCCCTTCGGGATCGTGCGGTACGTAAAAAGAGTACTGCCCCGCGTTCCCTTCCTGGAAACCTCTCCAGGGCTCGGTGGGCTTAAAGTTGCCGACGAACTTCCCGTTCGCATAACGGGGACGCATATACTTTGTAGCCGGGTCGAAAATATTCTGCCAGCTTTTGGAAAGTTTCAGGAGGGTTTTGTAATCGCTCTTTTTGCCGAGTTTTTTGGCCCATTGCGCAACGGCATAGGCGCTGAAGGAATATTCCAGCGTATGCGAGCCGGAAAAGCACCATTGCCCCGGCGCCGGATCGATATGGTCCACATAACCGTATTTGCGGAATCGCTCCACGTCGTCCTTGCCCGCGCCTTCCGGCCTGTTCTCGTAACCCAGCTCGTTCTTCAGCGCCGCTTCGTATCCTTTGCCTATATTAAAATCGCGGATGCCGTAGTTGTAAGCGCCGGCTATTACCAGGCTCACAAAGTTGGTGCCCACGCCTGACACGTATTTGCTGGAAGCGATGCCGTCTCCCAGCCAGCCCGCGTCGTTGTACACCAGCAGCTGGCTGCTCACGAAGTCGGAGTAATATTCCGGGTACGCCAGCGCCCAAAGCGGCGTCAGGTTCCAGAACGCGCCCCACACGGCGTCGGTGTTGTAATGATTGTGCACCGGCACGCCTTTCGCATCGAGCGGGATCTGCCCCACGCCGCCGGTATTTTTCGGGTAAGCGCCGTTCACGTCGCTGGCAAGACCGCGCCCCAGCACGGCATGATACAGACCGGTGTAGAATTTGGTCTTGTCGGCGTCGCTGCCGCCGCTGACGAGGATGCGGCCGAGATAATCGTTCCATTTTTGACGGCACTGCTGCCGGGCTTCGTCAAAGCTCATGCTGGCGGCCTCGGCCTGCAGGTTGCGGCGCGCGTTGTCGATGGAAGTATAGGAAAGACCGAGCCGCACGGTTACGGTCTCTTTGTCTTTTGTGTTAAAAGTGAGGTACAGCCCCGCGCCTTTGCCGCTGATATCGGCCGCGCCGGGCGTTTGCGTTTCGCCGCGGAAGGTGCCGTATGCGGATGCCCTCTTGTCCGCCACCGCTGAAAAGTACATCGCCACTTCGGCTCCGGGCTGGTACTTTTGAACGTATGCGGGCAGCGTGATCACATACCCTTCGATCCTTCCGTCGGGGCTGATGTACACACGCGCGTCTTTTACCTCGCCGCTTTCCCCCTGTTTGTTGCCGATGTCAAAAAGAATATGCGATTCGGCGCCGGCGGGAAAAGTGAAACGTTGAAAGGCCACTCTTTCGGTGGAGGTTACTTCGGCGAGAATGCCGTACCGTTTCAGCATCACGGAATAATAACCCGCGGTGGCTTTTTCCTGCGCGCGGTCGAACGCGGAGCGGTAGCCGGACATCGAATCTTCCAGCTGGCCCGGAACGGTGACGAGCTTGCCGGCCGTCGGCATCAGCGAAACGCCGCCGACCTGGAACTCGTGGAAATTGGGAAACCCTTCGATGGATGTATGCCTGTAATCGTACCCCACCGCTTCCCAACCGTTGGGATTGCCGTAATGGCCGTTCGTGGAGGGGCCCGGCTTCGCCATCCCGAACGGCGAAGCGCCGGGCGCGAAATGGAACCAGCGGCAATGCGCCGTGCCGATCAGCGGGTCTACATAACCGGTCAGGTCCTTCTTATCCTGCGCGCCGAGGTGAGATACCGAAACGAGCAGCAACAGCCAGAGCATCCAATTTTCCTTTCTCATGCCTTGATGTTTTTAAGGAACTGCCCGGGGACATGCCGCGGGCAGTTCCGGTTTTTATTTTACAAAAGCCTTTACCACTTTGGCGGTGGCGCCGCCTTCGTTGATGATCTTGTATGATCCTGCAGCCGCAGGGATGGCGAACGTTTCAGCGTAGTTGTACCGCCGGCGGAAGCCGTTGGCGGTTTCCACGATCACGGACTCCCCTTCCACCAGCATCAGCACATGACACTTGCCGCCGGTTTCCACCGTAACGGCGCCGGTAAACTCGAGCCGGTGCACATCGTAAAAATGCTCGGCATGCGTGGGCGCGTGCACCAGCTGCCAGTTGTCGCCGCGGCCGATCACTTCCTGTTTCGAGATCAGCTCTTCCTGCACCTTCGCGCCCTTGCGGCTGAAGTCGAGGTTATTGAAAGCGTGATCGATGTTGATGGGACGGGGTTTGCCGTTGAGATCGAGCCGCACCCAGTCGTACATCTTGAATGTAAAAATGTAAGGCGTGGCGCTGATCTCCAGCACCAGGTTGTCTTTCCCGGAGCTGTGCACGGTGCCGTTCGGTATGAGGAAAAAATCGTGCTTGTGCGCGTCGTGCACCTGCACGTACTTTTCCACGTCGATGGCCTCGTTGGCGGCCACGCTTTTTTCGAGCGCCTGGCGGAAAGCGGCCGGATCGATATCGTCCTGGAAGCCCAGGTATACCTTTGCGCCGTCCTTGCAGTCGAGTATGTAATAGGTTTCGTCCTGCGTGATGGTTTCGCCGAAATGCTCGCGGATATATTGCACGCTCGGGTGGCACTGGATGGAAAGGTTGCCGCCGTCGAAAGTGTCGAGAAAGTCAAAGCGGATCGGGAAGTCGATGCCGAAGCGTTGTTCGTCGTTACCCAGCACTTCTTTCGCGTGCTCCATCATCAGCCAGTCGAACGCTATTTCCAGCAGGATGCCGTCGCTTTCGAACACCAGCCCGTTTTCCGGAACGATCATTTCAAACGACCAGGCTTAATTCACTTCTTCCTTGTTCAGAACCTGGATCTTTTCATTCATCCAGT
>CBINIO010000265.1:0-6303 GCA_966250725.1 uncultured Chitinophaga sp. | reverse complement strand
TGTTGGACCTTATGACCCTTATCCCTTTTATGGAACTTACAGCAACCTATTTCAACACCTTTGGCGAATCCCAGAAGCCGATGGCCGCCAGTATTCAATCCCTGGAGTATTGTGAAGCGGTGATAGACTACGCAGGACTTTCTTCTATCCTCGATGCAGGCAGCGGGCTCAGTTCCGCTTTTTTTCATTCCAGGTATGAAAACGTCGTGACGGTTGACGATGATCAATACTGGGCCGGCAGAACACAGCAATTCCTGCTGTCAGAATTTGGCCGTGATATAAAAATCGGCCCGATCAGTGAATTGGAGGATGAGCGCTTTGATTTCGTATTCTACGACTACGGGAATATCGAAACAAGGATCTTTTACTTTAAAAAAGCGCTTGCCGCCTGCCGCAGGTGCATGTATGTAGACGATATGCATGTCGGGTATTACAGGGACTACGTGATGACCAAGGCCAGGAACTATGCCATTGAATTGGTGGACGGCTCAAAAGATGAGTTCGGCCGGTATGGGGCTTTGATCATTAAATAATGCCTGCAATGAAAAGACTTGTCAGGCTGCCCCGGGCGGCGGCTTATCTTTTTGTCATATGGTGCGTCAGCCCCTTTTCCGCGGCATGGGTTACCCGCCTCCGGCGGAAGTGTTGTGCCGGGATCGGCGTTCTTTTACCCGGCGCCATAATCGTTACAGATCTGCGTTTTCGCTGGCCGGGCATCTTTTCCTTCAGCGGCGCCGCGGCAACCCTGAAAGGAATGGAAGCGGAAGTGCGGCAACTTACCTTCAGCCTGGATATCCGGGCTTTGCTGCATGGGACATTTCGTTTGAAAATGTTGCGGGCCGCCAGTATCCGGGTACGGGCTAAAAAACCTGCACCTGTGAAGGGCCCGCAAAAAAAGGAGAAGGCAATAGCCGGAATCCGTCCCCGCGTTTACAGGCAGATCATCGGGATATTCCGGAGCACAGGGGCGATCCCGCCGGTTGTTTCCATCGGTTCGCTGGACATTGGTTTGTATGGGTTGAAATGTTGTATGAAGGAGATACGCTACATGAAAGGCGCGTTCGGCCTGGATCTGATCACAGCCCATGGCAGGGAAGGTTGTCGCGTCAAAGGCCTTATCGACCCGGTAACGTACAAGACCAGCTTTTGGGCTGACAGGTTTGCGGCAGGAGGGGAGCAACGGTATGCGGCGAGCGGGCCGTTTTCGCTGGAAATTTGCTGCCCCGCCGCCGGCGTGCTGCAGGTGAATGCGAACGCAGACGATGTTTTGCTGAAATGGCCGGCATTGGCCGCGGATCCGGTGACTATCGATAAAATGTCCGCAGCGTTGCATTTCCGGCTGAATGCGGAAAGTTTTGTGCTGGAAGATCCTTCGGCCGTATGCTTTAATGGCCTTGAATGTTCTCTCTATGCCAGTCATGCATTCCCCGCCGAAAACATTTTCCGGATCATTGTAGAGACTGGCGAATCCACCTTTGATGTTTTGCTGAAAGCTTTCCCGCCACTCAAAAAACTATTGCCGCATTCCTTTACCGGCCATCTTCCGCCTGTCAGCATTTCGTTTGCGGCAAGCATTGACAATCCATATCAATACCTGCTTGAAACCGGTATTGGCGAAGGGATGCAGCTGGCCGCTGCGGGGGACTGGCCGGATATCCGCGGGCCTTTTACGCATGAAGTATTCGAAAACGGCTCATTCGTTACATCGCTGGATCTCTGGCCGGGCAGCGGCGATTTTCGCCCGCTGGATTCCCTACCCGATATGCTGACGGCGATCGTGGTAGCTTCAGAAGATCCCACATTCTACACGCATAATGGGATGGATCCTTTTTTCCTGGGATATGCTATCGCCGATAATATCGCAGAACGGAAATTCAGCCGCGGGGGAAGCACAGTCACCATGCAGCTGGCGCGTAATCTTTTCCTGGATCATCATAAAACCATCTTCCGGAAACTGGAAGAGATCATGATCGCGCTCTTGCTGGAGAATGTATGCCAGGTACCCAAATCCCGCATACTTGAATTATACCTGAATATCATTGAATTCGCGCCAGGTGTTTATGGGATCACTGAAGCGGCAAAGTATTACTTCGGCAAAGAGCCGGAGATGCTGAGCCTGAGCGATTGTCTTGTACTTTCTTACATTATTCCCCGGCCAAAATTTTTTATGGACGCGGTAGCGGCCGGCGCGGGCCAGCTGCGAAAAAATCTTGCCCTTCATATGAAAAGCGGTTTACGGATGCTGGTGGGATCGGGAAAGGTTTCCGAGGAAGAAGCCCGCGCAGTAAGCTCCGCATTGCGTATCCGCGGTTATGAGCTGCAGCTGGCTTAAAATGTATGCTATGTCAATTCCTGCCGTACATCTTGCAATTCCCGATGGCCAATACAATCCCCGGCGATATTCGCATCTGGCATATCCCTTGAGGGAGCGGGGGATGCCGGCCGTTCCGCTTTCAGGCAAATCCCCATGCGAACGCCGGGAGCTGATACACGCCGCCGTAGATTGGCTGGATGTGGAGCGAAGCCCGAGATATCGCGCGCGGAACGATCTGACTTTTTGCAATATTTATGCGTACGACCTGGCTTATTGCCTTGGTTGTTACCTTCCAAGGGTATGGTGGAGCGAAGAGGCCGTGCGATTGCTGCTTCAAGGTGCAGTGGTGGAAGCAGTGTACGGCGAAACGGTTTTTGAACAGAATTGTCATGCCTTGTACGATTGGTTTGACAGGTACGGGCATCATTATAACTGGCGGTCTTGTACGGCGCCCGAAGAAATGCAGGCGCATGCGAACCAGGGACGGTTGGTGATGATAGTGGCGAAACCCGCAGCACCAGGCGGGCACGGTCATATTACCGCGGTTGTGCCCGGCGACGGTTCGGGCGATCTGCCTGTTCAAACACAGGCGGGGAGACGCAATATCCGCCGGTTCACCGGTCGCTGGTGGGAATCACCGGGCTTGTATAGCACTTGCGGCGCCTGGGTATGTATGTCATGATCGTGTACCGGCCAGTGCTTCCTTCACCAGGTCGAGCAGCATAACGATACGTACCTCGCCGGTTTTGTTCCATGCTTCATGTTCGAGCGTATCGTCAAAAATAAAGGCTTTTCCTTCTTTCCATTCCTTTTCAACGCCTGCCACGCGTAAGCGGCAATCTCCTTCCGGTATCCGGATGCCGAGATGGCAACGCAATACCCTGTCTGTATATCCCACGTGCGGTTTAATGACCGTACCCGGGTTCAGGATGGAGAATCCCGCCGTTTCTATGAGATGATCATGGCGGTTGATAAAAGCGGAAATTGCGGGGCAGATCGCATGCGCGCTATCGATATTTTTCCCGGCGAAACGCAAGCCGAATACGTTCCATCCTCCGTTGTAGAGAAATGTTTCCGGCCATTGCATATAAAGCTGCCGGTCGGCAACGAAACGGTATTCTTTCCTGATGTTGTCAAATTGCGATTCAAGATCGCGGAGAAAGGGGTAGGGGAAAGTGTCGAATGCGGGTTGCTGGAGTGTTTGCATGATAGATAAGGGTTAAAAAAAGTAAAGGTTTAAAGTTGAAACCAGGTATGTATGCGGAGGAATATATTCTCGTCGGCGCTTTCGGCGGGTATGGGTTCATCTGGTATGACCGGGCCGGTGTAACGGTGTCCATCGCGGTCCCGCGGGACGGTATTGGCAAGCGCGATGCGCGCGCCGTCTGCGAGCCCGTATACCGAAACGCCGGTGGGAAGGCCGTACGTAGCGGCTCCGAATGACCGGCAATGTGGCAATCCTTTAAACATGATCGCGATAATTTCACCGGTACTGGCGGTATAGGGCCCGGTGATCACCGCGATGCGCAGGGGCGGAATGTTTCCTTCGCGGTAGGCCCGGATGGAAAGCTCCCGGAACCGCGCCCTTTTTGTTTCCCGCCACAACGTACCATTAAGGAACCGGTAAGCGTATTTGTTGTTGCGGTTATCCACATAAGTGAACAGCAGGTCGCGGCCTGTCAGCGCGCCCAGCCCGCAAAGAAACGGCGCGTTGGATCCTCCTTCCATTTTCCGCAGATCAATTATCAGCCCGGTCGCTTTTTTTTCACGGAGCCCGCTCAGAAAAGCATACAGGCTGTCCGCTACCTTACGCCGCCGCGTCGCATCGGGCTCGGAATAGGAAAGTAACGAGATGACAGCGGTATTTCCGTTCCGGAAGGCGGTGGTAAAGGGCATTGGCCGCCCGGCCGGTGCCGGCGCAGTATCCTTTGCGGCCCTGAAGGCGGAGGAGGAAGGCGGGTAAAAATGACAGTGTTTGTCGTCAAGGGCCGCAATCACATGACCGATGGCGGAATAAGTATCCGCCGTGGTGCTGGCATCGCGGATCATTTCACGGGCTTCTGCCCCGAGTTTCCGGAAATCGATATCTCTTGCACGGTAATAACCGCGGCGTATAAGCGTAAAAGCATCCTCAAAGTAGCGCTGGGGGCTTTGCGGGCGGCTTTGCTTCTGTGCAAAGGCGCAGGGGGCGATACATTGAAAAAACAGGCAAGCCAACAGGCTGCGTTTCATGTTGTGTTTGATGATCATGCGGTGGCTTTAATAATTTCGTCCAGGATACTCCGGATATACTGCCCCGTATACTTTTCCCGGATGCGGCTGCTGAACCGCGTGACATTGTTTTTAAATGAAGGGTCGTGAAGGATACGCAGCAGTTTGTCGCTGATGCCGTCTGCCGTTTCATGCCGCATTTCTCCCCTGCAGCCGAGCCCGTAATGCTCGATCTTGAAGGCATTGCCATTGTTGTCCCAACGGTAATCGAGCGGGTATACGATCATGGGCACGCTGTATTCGATCGCCTCCTTGACGGAGCCGAGGCCGCCGTGGGTGATAAATACGTCCGACAATTCCAGCACCTCGAGCTGGGGCACACGCGAATACAGCAGCACGTTCTCAAAAGCCGGAACCGTATCGCGGATCACGTCGAGCACTACTTTATTGGACGCCGCGACCAGTACCGCATCGTCCATATCGCAAACGGCCTCTATCACATTTGTAATAAAAAGCGTAATGGCACGGTGTTGTTCATACGAATTGAAATAAGTGCCAAAGGAGCAGAATACGATCTTTTTGCCCCCGGCCTTCATTTTCCTGATATGGGCGATGTCAAACGAAACGTCTACCCTGGCATCGTTACGCCGCGTTGCAGTGCACAGGCCCAGGTAATGCTGATGCGCCCGGGGAACGGCGGGCGACAGCTCCAGTTCCGAGGGGGCGAGCACCAGCTCGGGAACGTTGTCAAAATAATATTTTGTATACAGGTTGTTATAACGCAGCGTATGTTTTGACGTAATCGCGGAAAGCCGGCAGGCGCGGCGCATGTTCCATTTGTCCACCCAGTCCCAGAACCCGCGTCTTTCTTTCCGCACCACTTTCGCAATAGCGGCATTGGCATTGGCCGCATGCCGGGGCCATTCGCCGACCGCCAGTCCCGGGATGCCGTTTATTGTGTGGGTGGAGAGCATGGGGCTGAAAAAGATCACGCGCGTACCGGGCATGTACCGGTGAAAGAAAAGGAAATTTGTTGCGGAGAAAATGTCGATGAGTACGAGTTCCGGTTGCAACTCGCGCATCACTTCGCTGATCTTCTTCTGCCGTTCCCTGAACAATTCGGCTTTCCAGTACAGTCCCGCTATTTTCAGGAAACGCCGGAAGCCGCGCAGCTTATGGTATTTGAAGTTCATTGCCACCATTTCGGCATTGAACCCGATGTTGAATGCATCTGCGAAATGACCGTGATAACCTTGTTCCTCTACCATTTTTACCAGTTCGGTGCTGTGCAGCAGGTAATGCATATTGTATTCTCCGGCAAGCAGCTGGCTGAGGTAGAAGGTAGGAAGAACGTGGCTTTTGACGGATGCGGTGACGATCAGGGCATTTTTGGGCGCTTTCATGGAAGTTCGGGCTAAATGGATTAATGTATGGGTTGAGGGAAACGGAAAATTGCCTGTTTGTATTTAAAAGTAAAAAAAAATGAAGCAAATGCGAATTAAAATTTGGAAAATTTAAATTCTATGTTATTTTTGATTGCACGTTTACGCAGTTATCCCATGTTTTTTGCTATATGCGTCTTTTGATTTGTTTTCTTTAAACCCTTAGAAATGCCAAAAATAATCCTTAGACCCAGCCCATTGCAGCTTGACAAAAATCTAAACCGATTATTGGAACAACGATCTTCTGTGTTAACCGCCGGTCCAATGCTTATGAATGACGGTCTCTTTTTCCAATGCCCGGCAGCAGATACCACATGTAATCGAAATGAATGAGGA
>CBINIO010000264.1:0-6335 GCA_966250725.1 uncultured Chitinophaga sp. | reverse complement strand
CTGGAGAATGAACTCTTCGCAGCAGGTGTTTTATCCCGCCACCGAAACGGCCATCCCCGAGCATTACATCCTGCACAACAACCTGAACCCGGTGGCGTCCATCGTTCGCGGCGGCACCAAAAATTACCTGCACGATAACAGCTCCATCAACCTGCGGCCCAGGTACAACATCAACCGGAACCTCAACATCGAAGGCAACGTGTCGTACCTCATCACCAAATCCGCCGAGAAATGGAAACGCGAAACCTTCAAGTTCTATGACGGCAACGGCAAGCCCGTAACCACCTGGGGTAACGCCGTAGGCGCCACACAAGGCGTGAGCAACAGCCAGGTGACCGGCCGCGTGCTGGTAAATTATACCGGCGACCTTCGCAAAGGCAAGGACAAGATCTACTTCACCGCCGGCGCCGAGGTAATGAGCTGGAACTATACCGGCTTCAGGGAAGTGAGCAAGTCTTCCTTCTTTGGCAAGCTGAACTATTCCTTCGACAACCGCTACATCCTGGAATTTACGCCCCGCGCGGACGGCAGCAGCAAGTTCGCGCCCGGCAACCGCTGGGGCTTCTTCCCCTCCGGCGCATTGGCCTGGAACGTGACCAACGAATCGTTCATGCAGTCGATCGTATCGTCCGGCAAGCTGAACAACCTGAAGTTCCGCGTGTCTTACGGCCTGATCGGTAACGAAAACGTTGCTCCCTATCTCTGGCAGGAGATCGTGAACACCTGGGGCTGGACGATGCGTCTTCCCAACCCCGACTTCTCCTGGGAAAAACAGAAACAGGCCAACATCGGTATGGAAGCCACTTTGCTGGACAAACGCCTGACCATTACGGCCGACGTATATAAGAAACATTCTTACGACCTGATCTACGCCGACTTCCCCGTACCGCCGCTGACCGGTTCCTATTACCTGGAATCAGCCGTGAACATCGGGCAGGTTGACAACAAAGGTTTTGAGGTGTCCGCCAACTGGAGCGACAAGATCGGCGAGCTTCATTATTCCATCGGCGGTATGCTCTTCGACAACCGCAACCAGGTAATGAAAGCCGGTTATAAAGACAACGACACGCTGATCTTTAAAGACAACAACGACAAGATCTGGTACAAAGGCATTGCGCTGAACAACTACTACGGCTACCTGACCGACGGCTTCTACCGCGATGCGGACGAAGTGGCCGCAGCACCGGCAGCCATGCCCAATACGCTGCCCGGCGACATCCGCTATGTAGACCGCAACAAGGACGGGCTGATCAACAACGAGGACCGTGTGAACCTCGGCGATCCTTACCCGCATATGAACTACGCCGTGAACCTGAACCTGAGCTTCAGGCGCTGGGACTTTGCCGTGCTCGGCCAGGGCGTGGGCAAACGTACCGGCCGCCTCGGCGGGATGGAAGGTTACCCGGTACTGGTAGACGGCAGCACCAACGCTCTCGGCGCCCCCCGTCAGTATTATGCCGACAACCGCTGGACGCCCGACAACCTGAACAGCCGCTTCCCCCGCGTATGGACCGGTACTTCCACCAACACCTACCTCTCCGACGTATGGCTGAGCGACGCCTCTTTCTTCCGGTTCAAAATGATCCAGCTGGGTTATACCATCCCGAAGATCGGTTCGCAGATCCGCAACGTGCGCGTATACGTGAACGCCCAGGACGCCATCACCATCACCAAATGGGAAGGCCTGGAGCCCGAGCGCAACGGCGGCAACGGCACCTATCCCCGCATGGCGGTATTCAGCCTCGGGTTAAAAGCAACAATGTTCTAATCAACTTATTTCACAGCATATGAAGATGAAGAAATTTATTTGCGCCTCCCTGCTGGTCACCGCGCTGACGGGATGCGAAAAATTCCTCGATAAATCCGACCCGACGGCCACAAAATTCTCCGAGTTCTTTAACACGGAAGAAGACCTGCGCCGCGTCGTTTACTCCAGCATGTACGACGTGTACACCAACCACGCCCTGCTGCAGCGGCTGATATATATGGAAGACGGCAAATCCGACAACGCGTACAGCCGCACGGAGAGCCATCACCACCAGCGGATCGCCAACGGCAACTTCAACTCGAACACCACGGCCTTCCTCTACTATTACGAGCTGCACATGAAACACCTGGGCCGTCTCAACGTATTTATCGCCAATGCCGACATTCCCTACGTGGAAGACGAGGCCGTTCGTGAAAAATACCGCGCCATCATGGAAGCTATCCGCTGCTGGCACTACTTTGACCTGGTAGCCCGCTGGGGCAGCGTGCCGTTCTACCTGGAGCCGGCAGACCTTTCCTCCGCGCTGCAGCCGCCCAAGCCGAAAGATGAGATCCTGGACGAACTGTTCCCGCTGGCCGAATCCATCGCGGAAAGACTGCCGCCTGACGAATACGGTTCCGACAAGTACATGTTCAACCGCTACTCCTTAAAAGCGCTGATCATGCGGTATGCGCTGTATTTCGAACGCTGGGACGTGGCCGCCCGCCTCGCCCAGGATATCATCAAATCCGATAAATACAGGCTGCACCCCGTATACGGCGACCTGTTCAACTACAAGGCGGACAAAAACAACGACGAGTTCATCCTGGAAATGGACATGGAAAGCCACAACAACAGCGCCACCCGTTCGTTCGAGCACCTCGCGCCGCAATACCGTACCGGCAGGGGCCAGTCTTACTGCGTGCCGCTGAAAGGCCTGGTAGACGCTTACTGGACGCTGCAGGGCGACCCGATCGACAAAAGCCCGCTGCATACCAAGCAGGAGTACGAGCTGGACCCGAAGCTCAACCGCGACCCGCGCCTGGCTGCCAGCATCTTTGTTCCCGGCGACGAATTCGTGAACGAGCCCATCGACATCTACGATCCCAACAACCCGATGTACTACGAAAAAGCGCGCGCCAGCCGCTCCGGCTTCTGGTTCAGAAAATTCGTGGATTTCACAGACGCTTTCAAAAGCGGAGGCAACATGCACTTCCCCTTCATCCGTTACGCGGAAGTGCTGCTGACCTACGCCGAAGCGATGGTTATGCAGAACAAGCTCGACGATCTCTCCAAGACCTATATCAACGACATCCGCTCGCGCGCCGGGCTGGACATGACGCAGGCCGACGTGAAGCTGCCTAAATACAGCGCCTACACGCAGCAGCAGTGGATCGACCTGATCCGCAACGAGCGCCGCATCGAGCTGGCCTGCGAAGGCCGCCGCTACGACGACATCATCCGCTGGAAGATCGCTGAAAAAGTGCTGAACGGGCCCGCCCTTGGCGCCTCCCGCATGGTGAACGGTCAGATGGAAACGCTGAAAGTGGAAGACCGCACTTTCGCCCCGAACAACTACCTCTGGCCGTTCCATGAGAACAGCCTGAAAGTGGAACCGGGCCTGAAACAGAACCCTGGATATTAATGTTTCATATTCGCATCTACACGAAGGGCCGGCTTTAAAGCCGGCCCTTTTGTTTTACGCAGCATGCGCTTTTCTTTTTCATAGCGATGCTGCTTTGCGCACCGGGTATCGTTTTTTTGTCGATGCCGCTTTGCACACGGGCGCCATTTTTCCAATCTACCCGCAGCGACCCCCCGCTCCTTCTCAACTCCCTCCATAACACGAGAATACAACGCCCGTTATTGTTGTTAACCGCCGTTCTACCACTTTTGGGGTAGCGGCGCGCGGCCCCGGCGATCTATCTTTGGAAATACGGAATACATGTACTACCTGTGAAACCTGTACCTGATCATTGTAAACAAAGCGAGTATGCCTACATTCACCGACACCGAACTGCAAAAGAAATTCTGCGAAGGATTTTCGTTCTTTCCTTTTAAGTCGCTCAAGCAGCACGACACGCTGATCTACAAAGTATACGCCGGCAAGGGCAACCTGAAGAAGCTGCTGGAATGGCACAGCAGGGAGCACGATGCCAGCCATTACCGGCTCAGGATCACCAAAAAACTGAAACATACCGATATGCCCGCCGCGGAAGACCTCCTGCAACTGCTGCAGGAAGCCCGCGACTGGTGCGCCGGGCGCGTTTTTGCCGCAAAGCTGCAGCCCGCCGGCAAAAAGATAGCAGGCTGCGTGGACAGGTACCACCTGCTGCTGACCACCTACCTGCAGGACGTGCTGCATCCCGTGGCCGAACAGCTGGGCGACAAATACCAGGGCACCGGCCTGGAGCATATCGCGCAAATGCGCGAAACGATGGACACCTTCCTGCAAGCCGCAGCGGACCTGTGTGGCGACCTGCAGCAACACGCGGGTAAAAAACAGGACATCTCCCACCCCGAACCCGGCAGCGGAGACAGGGAATACCTATCAAGGATCACCGGCGCGATGGAGCGGTTTAAAATACAGCAGGACCGGAACATCGGCCTGCTGGACGCCTGGAAGGACCGCCAGCTGATCGATGACAACTACCGGTCGATGAACTAACCATCCTTATGAAGCGGCGATGAGCTTAAGCACTGTTTTCATTGCTTAAAGAAAATCATGCCTGTAGCTGAACACTCTTTATAAAAGGAGACGGCCTTCCCGGCCGTCTTTTCTTTTTTGCCCCTTTTCCCGCCAGGAAACCCTTCGTTAAATTTTCTTTAATTTTATTTAAATAATGTTAATTTTACTTTCACATGGTGGTGACCAGTCACCGCCTTATCCACGTTGAAGAATGCCAGCAGTGTAGATTCCATTCGTTATTTTAACTATTAATGTCTGTTTATTAAGTAATTATTAATTATTGTTTTTCTTCTGCACCTTTAAACGAATTGCAGCATATTTAAACATTTTTAAACATCAAGACATGTTTTAGGCTATCACACCTATCAAAATTGACCGTTATGAAAAAACAAACAGGCATCTCCGGACCTGGCCGACTCAATTCTTTCAAACGCAGGGCGCTCCGATGGAGCATGCTGCTTTGCACCGTACTGATGTCCGCCTTTGCCCACGCACAGGTAACTATCAAAGGACATGTTTCCGAAAAAGGCGCCGCCGCCCTTCCCGGCGTTACCATCACGCTAAAGGGCAGCAGCACCGGCACCACTACCGACGAGAACGGTAATTTCAGCATCAGCCTGCCCAACGACGCAGGCACGCTCCTCTTTTCCTATGTGGGATACCTGCCAAAAGAAGTGGCCGTAAAAGGAAAGACGACCATCAACGTAACGCTCGAGCAGGACGCCACCGGTCTCGGCGAAGTAGTGGTGGTAGGTTACGGCACGCAGAAAAAAGTGAATCTTACCGGCGCGGTGGAACAGATCTCTTCCGCCCGCCTCACCGGCCGCCCCGTTACGCAGCTTTCCACCGCCCTGCAGGGCATCGCGCCCGGGGTAACCGTCACCACCACCACCGGCGCGCCCGGCGCGGACGCAGGCACCATCCGCATCCGCGGCATCGGCACGCTCAACAACGCCAACCCGCTGATACTGATTGACGGCGTGGAAGGCAACATGAACGAGCTCGATCCGAACATGATCGAATCGGTGTCAGTATTGAAAGACGCGGCATCCTCCGCCATTTACGGTTCCCGCGCGGCCAACGGCGTAGTGCTGGTTACCACGAAAAGAGCGAAAGGCGATCAGCTCGGCATCAGCTACAACGGGTACGTGGGCTGGCAGTCGCCCACCAACCTGCCGGACAAGGTAGACGCCATCGATCACATGCAGCTGCTTAACGTGGCTTACAAAAACACCGGATTGACGCCGCTTTACACGGACGCGCAGATCGAGGAATACCGGCAGAAAATGATCACCGACCCGGACAATTATCCCAATACGGACTGGCAGAAAGAAGTGCTCACCGGCTCCGGCGTGATGCAGAACCATTATGTAGGCATCAGCGGCGCTTCCGGCAAGCTGCGCTTTATGACCTCGCTGGGTTATCTCAACCAGGAAGGCATCATCAAATCCTCCGGCTTCGAACGGTACACGCTGCGCAATAATGCGGACATCCGTTTTAACGACAAGCTCTCCATCAAGCTCGACCTCCAGCTTATCAACCGCACCACCACCGAGCCCGGCCGCGGCATGACGAACGTGTTCCTTCAAATGAACCGCATCCCGGCCGTACAGCCCGGCAGGTTCCTCAACGGGCAATACGGCGAAGGCTGGAACGGCAACAACCCCATCGCGATGGTGGAAGACGGCGGGCGGCTGCGCAACAACACGCTCAGTCTTTTTGGCAACCTGCAGCTGAACTACCAGCCCACCAAATGGCTCACCGCCGAACTGATGGCCGCGCCGCGTTTTAACAACGCATACGAAAATAATTTCGTGAAAGCGGTGCCCACATACACCGCCGCGGGCAACGTCGCTTACACGCAGCCCGCCAAAAGCGAGCTGACGAACAGCAACAACC
>CBINIO010000263.1:0-6339 GCA_966250725.1 uncultured Chitinophaga sp. | reverse complement strand
CATTCAGCACATCGTCCCCATATTTCCCGAGGGAAGATACCATTCCGTTGAACAGGCCGGGAATCGTGGCGGTGCCTTCGCCGGCGTCCTTATAAGGCTGGTTCAGTTCCTCAAAATCTTTCCTGCACGATACGGAGCTGAGCAAAGCGCCGCAAACGAGGGAAACCAATAATATGTTCGGTATGATTTTCATTGTCGGTCATTTTAAATTTTAGAGTGCGGCTTTTACGGTAAAACCAAATGAGCGGATGCGCGGCATGGATGAATATTCGATGCCCTGCATGTTGCCGATGCCGTTCACGCCTTCGGGATTCAGTCCTTTGGGTATGGTGGTGAAGATGTAGAACAGGTCGCGGCCGATCAGCGACAGGCTCAGGTCCTGGAAGATCTTCGTTTTGCGCACGAGATCCTGCGGCAGCTGGTAGGTAAGCGCTACTTCGCGCAGCTTCATCCAGGTGTTTTCGAATACGGATGCGGAGCGCGGTACGCCGATATGGTTCCAGGAAGTATAGGTGCCGAGATATTTCCAATGGTAGCTCACCACGTCTGTATTGGGCTTGCCGTCCGCGAACACGCCGTCGAAGATCACGCCCGTGTTGGCCGTGGTGCCGTCGGGGTATACATAAGGAAGACCGCCGCCGTCCCTTTCTTTCAGCGTTTCTTTTATCAGGCCGTTGCCCATGGCGGCCGCATAGGTGCCGAAATAGGTGTCGCCGCCGAACTTCCCGTCCACCATCGCATACAGGCTGAACGATTTGTAGCGGAATGTGTTGGCGATGCCGCCGGTGAGGAAAGGCTGCGAATTGCCGATCGGCACTTCACTGCCTGAAAGCACCCACTGCGTGCCGGCCGCATACCGCGTACCGTTCACTTCATAGTACAGCTCTTCGCCGGTTTCCGGGTTTACGGCCCTCTTTACCACTTTCTGACCATTCAGGTACGTATAGTCTTTCCCATAGATCGTTCCGTAGTTCTCGCCAACTTTTACGCGCTGCGAAACGCCGCTGCCGCCGAAGTAGGTGCCGAGCAGCAGATCGTCCGTGCCTTCGTCAAGCGCCAGTATCTTGTTCTGCGCATGCGCGCCATTCAGCGCGACGCTCCAGCTGAAATTCCGTGTGCTTACCGGCGTGGCGTTGATGATGAACTCGATGCCTTTGTTGCCCAGCTCGCCCCTGTTCAGCTGCACGCTCGTCCAGCCGGACGATTGCGGCAGGGGATTGGTGAGTATCTGGTTGAATGTTTTCATGGTATAGGCCGTCACTTCAAGGTTCAGGCGGTTGTTGAACATACCCAGGCTAAGGCCCGCCTCGTATTGGCGGCTGCGTTGCGGCTCAATCCCCGGGAACTTCAGCTGCGAAGGATAGGTTTGCGCCGCCTGGCCGTTAAAGTTCGCCGTGCCCAGCAGGTTGAAGATGGAATAAGGATCGGTGTCGCTGCCTGTTTCCGCGTAGGACAGGCTCAGCTTGCCAAAGCTCAGCCAGGGCATCGCGTCCTGCAGGCCGGTAATGCCGTCGGTGAATACATAGCTCAGGTTTACCGAGGGATAGAAGTAAGAGTTGTTGCTTTCCGCCAGGGTGGACGACCAGTCGTTGCGCCCTGTGACCTGCAGGAACAGGTAGTTCTTATAGGACAGGTCCAGGAAGCCGAACGCGGAATTGATCTTTTTGGTAAACCTGATCTCATTCGCGGGACCGGGCGCATCGGCGCCGTTGTCAAGCGCGAAAATAAAAGGCTTGATGAAGTTCCCTTTCGTCTGGTTGCTCACCGTATAATCGTTCCTGTAATAGGATTCCGCGCCGCCGGTAAGGCTTGCGTTAAAGGATTTGCCCCAGAGGTTGTCTTTATAGATCCTCAGCATCGCGTTCATGTTTCGGCTGAGATTACGGGCCATGGCCTCCTTGTACGCGCCCGTAGTGCCCTGGATATTTTTGGGATATTCCCTGATCTCTGTTCCGTCGGAGGAATTGTCAAGGCTGGCCTGCGCGGTAGCGCTCAGCCAGTCGGTGATATTGGCCGTCAGTTTCACGCCGCCGATCAGCTGGTTGCGGATGAAGGTGGTATTGTTCCGGTAGATGTTCCAGTAAGAGTTGGCCATGTAGGAATAATACGGGTAGGGCGGAGCGTTGGCGGGAAAATTGCTTCTTGATGTTACGTCCCGCTGCGAACCGTCTGTCTTGAAATTATTCAGCTTCTCCACGTCGGACCGGAAATCTCTCGTAGCCGCGTAGGAAAAACCGGCCATAAACGCGCCGGCTCCTACGGGCGGGGTGTTCAGTCTCGTATAGTTTACATAGCTGGCCGTAATGTCGGCGGACAACATTTTGCTGATCCTGATGCTGGAACCCAGGTTGAACGTGTTGTTCTTGTAGTTGCTGTTCAGGATGTTCGCCTTGCTGTCGTCTCTTGTATAAGAAAACCTTATCGTCCCGAAATCGCCGCCGCCTGACACGGAAATATTGTGCTGGTTCACATTGCCGTCGGGGAAATAGTCTTTCCAGTTATCGGGCTGGGCGGAATAAGGTCTTTGCACGCCATCGTACCACAGTATCGGCTGGTTGTCAAAGCGCGGGCCCCAGGAAAGGCCGCTGGGGAAAGAAAAGATATTCCACGCCTGCGTGGGATTGGCATACGGCAGAAAACCCCAGGCGCCGGTCTTGTAATCGCCTGCCGCGAACGTGCCGGAATAGGTCCCGATCTGCGTCCGCTGCCCGTCCGCATTTACGGGGAACTGTTTCTGCTGGTCGGCGGTCCACATGGAGCCTACCAGGCCGGAGCCGTACGAGTTCTGGAAATCGAGAAATTCGTACACCTGCGTTTTGCGGGTGGAGAAGGAATAATCCACGCCCAAACCTTTCCGTTTCTCCCCTTTTTTGCGCGTAACGAGTATCACGCCGTTGGCGCCCCGCGCGCCGTACAAAGCCGCTGCGGCCGGGCCTTTCAGCACGGTCACCTCTTCGATGTCCTCGGGGTTGATGAAGTTGAGGCCGGTGCCCCAGTCGTTATAACCGCTCACATCGGCGCCGAGCTGCGTGCCTACCGCGCCGCCGCCGCCGTTGTTGGCGTTGTTGTTCACGGGATCGTTGTTGATCGCCACGCCGTCCACGATGATCAGCGCGCGGTTGTCGCCGGTAAGCGAGGTGTTGCCGCGTATCACGAGGCGGGACGAACCGCCTTCCACGCCGCCGGAGGCCTGGCTGATATTAAGACCGGCCACCTTGCCCATCAGGCCTTGCGCAATGGTGGGCGCCTGCGCGATATTGATGTCGTCTCCCGTTACTTTTTGTACCGAATAGCCGAGCGAGCGCGGCGAGCGTTTTACGCCGAGCGCGGTCACCACTACTTCGCCGAGCGCCTTTTCGTCGGTTTCCATTACCACGGCATAATCAGATGTTTCCGCGGTGATATGCAGCGAAACGGTTTTAAAGCCGATGGCCGAAAGCTCCAGCACGTCGCCGTCGCTGGCTTCCAGCTCAAACCTGCCGTTCACGTCGGTGGCGGCGCCTTTGCGCGTGCCTTTGATCACGACGTTCACGCCGGGCAGCGGGGTGCCGCCCGCGTCTTTCACCACGCCGGTCACTTTTTTGAACCGGAAGTTCTCGATAGTGGCGGCCATGTTGCGGTCTTTTTTCAGCAGGGTGAACAGGCGGTTGCGTTTGAGCACCACCTGGCTGCCGATGGCCTCGAACCGTATGTCGTACGGCTGGAACAGCTGGGTGAACACGTTCGCCAGCGTTTCTTCATGCGCCTGCAGGCTCACCTTTTCCTTTTCGGGAAGGGTGTTGCGCGTGTAGGAGAATTTGACGCCTGCCTTGTGGCTGATCGTCTCCAGGACTGTCCTGAAGGTCTCATTTTCCACGGAAAGGGATATTTTCTTGTCGAGGATGCCTTGTCCGTTTGCAGGGGCGGCAGCAGCCACCACGGAAATAGCAAGTGTAAGAAAATAATGCACCAGGGCGGCCTTCATAAAAAACGAAGTGGAATAAATTTTCTTCATTGCTGAATGATTTAGTTGATAAAACATAGCTTGGATCCGGGCACGAAAGCGCCCGCGCCGTTTTTCGGCCTTTTCAATTTTGGCGGTATGTGATTTGAACTGATTGCTCTTAAACTATTGCCTGCAGCCTTTTCCTTCTATCGTTATGCCGTAGCTGCTCATACTGTACGATGCATCGACCGTTCTGGTGATTACTTTCAGGATCTCTTCGAGGCTCTCATCTCCCAGCGATATAGTGATATAACAATTATCGAACGTGTCTGCGTTGTACTTAACGGGAATTGCATACATTTTTTCCAGGGTTGTCAGCACTGTCGCCAGGGGCGCATCTTCAAACTCATAACTGGCGGGCTTTTGCAGCCTGGCGGCCCCGGGGTCAGCGCCGCTCCATTCGTCGGTGGTAAGCGCCTGCCTGTCGTCGGAAAGCGACACCACCTGCTTTGGCAGCACGATCTGCGCGGCGGATTGTTCGAGGTCCTGCCCTTTGAGGTAAACGGACACTTTGCCGGTGCTCACCGCCACGGATTCTTTCCCGCCGGAAGTGTTCACTTTAAAGCTCGTGCCCAGCACTTTCACCACTATCTTCTGCGTATAGATATAAAACGGCTTCTGCGCGTTGGGAGCCACATCAAAAAATGCGTCGCCGGAAAGCGTGATCTCCCTTTTGCTGCCGTTCATCAGCAGGTTGTAGGAGATGCGCGCGCCTTTGGACAATATCACTTTCGAGCCGTCGGGGAGAAAAAGCAGCTCGTCTTCTTTATTGCCATTGTACCGCACCACTTCCGCGGCTTCGGGCTGCGGCCCAGGGTTTTCCGCCACGGGCCGCGCAAGGGGTAAAGTCACCAGCGTGGACACCACTATAGCGCCAGCCAGCACCGCGGCCGCCAGCCAGAACCATCTTTTGGGGCCGCCGCGCCCGCGCGTAACGCCGGACTTTATATTCTCCAGCATTTCGTCCAGCTTCGCTTCCGGCACATCGTCCTCCCCTTCCTGCTCGGCCTGGCGCATCTCGAGGATAAACCGCCTGGCCTCTTCCGCCTGCGCCGCATGCTCGCTGTCCGCCGCCATCCATTGCAGCCAGTATTCCGCATACGGGCTCTGCGGGTTCACTATCCAGTCTATAAACCGGTTGTCCAGCAGCAAATGGTGTATATGCTCTTCGTTTGGGTGCATAGCGTATATAAGGTAATGGGATGGACCATCCTTTTTATACTCACTCCGGGCGAAATTTTTTTGATCTTTTTTTTAAAACCGGTCGGGGCGCGCGGCGTATGCCTTGCGGAGGGCTTTGAGGGCGCGCTGCATGAGGTTGAGCACGGACTGGTAGTTCATGGTCATCAGCTCGGCGATCTGTTCGTAAGAGAAGTTGTGGTAAAAACGGAGGTGGATCACTTCCTGCTGCCGGAGCGGCAGCTGTTCCAGCAGGGATTTGAGTGTATTGCGGGTTTGCACTTCCACTTCCCGCGCCATGATCTCCAGCTCCACGTATTCCGCCTGCAGGCTGCCCGACGCGAGCCGCAGTTCCGACTCGCTGACGAAAGACTGGCGGGAATGGGCTTTTGCCAATTTATTGCGAAGCGCGCGGAAGAGATAATACTGCGGATGCGTAGTGTCGGCGAGGTTCTGCCGGTTCTTCCACAACTCGATAAAAAGGTCCTGGATGCTGTCCTGGATCAGCTCATGGTTGTGGGTGATCTTCCGGCCATACCGGGCCATCGACTTCACATACGTGCGGTATATCTCCTCCAGGGCAAGCAAGTCCCCATTCTTAAACCTTTCCCAGATGATATTGTATTCTCCCGGAGGCAAGTAATTGAAGTATTAGCGCCGTTGCGGCATTTCATTGTTCACTACCAAGGTAGAAATTCCCGCAGGTATTTCCTAATTATGTTTTCCATTCCAGCACCGAGCCCTGCAAATATTTCATTTTCGTGAACGCCGCGGTCTCTTCAAAACCTGCTTCCAGCCAAAGCTGCCGGCAGCGCGGGTTGGCGTACAGCACCTTCAGCGGGCGGCTTTTCCGCGCAAGGCTTTCCATCACCTTCCCGATAAAATCTTTCATCAGCTTTTCGTCAAAGGGGTTAAAAAGAAAGATCACGCCAATATGATTGGGGATGTCGAACTTCCTTGCGTCGATACAATGAACTGCATAACGGCCCTGCGGTATCTTTTTCAAGAGCTTCGGCGAAATATCGATGCCCGTCACCGACCGGAAGCCGTACGCCGCCGCAATAGCCAGCACGCGGCCTTTCCCGCATCCCACATCGAGAAAACCCGTCTGTTTTTCCGCGTCCGTCACCCGGTCCATCAGCCACTCGGCGCTGTAATAATTCAAGGGCTCGTAC
>CBINIO010000262.1:0-6346 GCA_966250725.1 uncultured Chitinophaga sp. | reverse complement strand
GGCTCCGGCGCGGGATCGTCGTCTTTACTGCATGCGGTAACGGATAATGCTGCAAACGCGAGCGCGCCGAGATAGAGATGTTGTCTTTTCATATAGTGCTGTTTTATTTTGAAGAATGATTGAAATGGTAACCGACGGCTACTGAAAACAGCCGCCCGTACAGCGTCGGGATGTACGCCGCGTTGGTGTAGCCGAAAAGGTTTTCCACGGTGCCCTGTATGCGCAGGCGGTTTTGCAGCAGCGTTTTAGCCGCAGCCACGTTCACCGTGCCGTAACCTTTCACAAATTCGCTGCCGGTATCCGGCGCCTGGTTGCCGTTCCCGTCCGCAAAACCGTATTTGCCGCGGTAAAGCAGGCGCGCGTTCAGATCGAGGCCCAGTCGGGTGTTGAGATAGCTGAGCTTTATATTGCCGGTATGCCGGCTGCGGTTAAAAAGACCGAAATACTCGTTTTTTTTCAGCGCGCGGATTTCATGTGTGGTTTCGTCCTGCGTATAGATCTGTTTGTTTTTTACCTGTTGGTACAGTTGATTGTCGCGGCTCATGAGATATTGATAACCGGCGGACGCGCGGAAATGCCGGCCGATACGTTGTTCCCATTCCGCTTCCGTTCCCCAGGTGGAGATGCTTTTCAGATTGATATAGCTGAACACGCGCTGCCCGTTCGTTTTTTCCGCGATGGCCCGGGTGTCGATGAGATTGCTGACGTTATTGTAAAAGAAGTTGACGCGCGCCTGGCTGCCGCTGAATACTTTGCCCTGTATGCCGACGTTGTACGACCAGGAGCTTTCCGCGTCCAGTTCTCCGAGGTCGTTGGGGTCCACGTTCAGCTGACGGATAAGGCCCTGCTGCTGCATCTGCAATAATATTTCCTTCGCCAGCCGGGCGCCCGCCACGGTATAGCCTACGGCGGCGTTGTTGAAATGCAGGTAGAGCTGCCGGAAGTCCGGCGCGCGGTAACCTCTTCCCGCCGAAGCCATTACCCGCCATTGCGGAAGAAAGCGGTAGGAAAGGGAGAGCTTCGGGCTGAATTGCGAAGGGTATTGATCGTGCAGGTCGAAACGCCCGCCCAGCAGGACGTTCCAGCGATCGGCCGGCTGCCAGTTCTCCTGTACGAAAAGATAGCCGGTATTGAAGGCCATTTTATCATCGTAACGCGTAGCTTCGACGGATTCGCGGACATGTCCCAAACCCGCCGTGATAAGGTGTTTGGGGTGAATCTGCCAGTCGAGCTGGTACTCCGGTTTCAGGTATTGCTGCGTAAAATAGGAGGTGTCGTAGATCTCGCCGTTGTGCCGGTAGATCATATCTTCCTGCGTGTGATAACGGGAATAATACAAACGGAACGTTTGACGGAGACCTTTATTGGGCGTATGTTTTACCTGCAACGAAAGATTCGCGTCCTGTTCCTTCCCGGTATCGTCCACCGTTCCTTTCGTATCCTGGAACCAGCTGTCGTAACGCTGCCGATAATACCTGCCGGACAGCGAGGTTTGCCATTGTTTTGCCCATTGCCGCTGCCAGCGGGATTGAAAGGTCGCTGAGCTGAAAGGCGCGGAGGTAGGGCTTCCGCCGCCGTCGCCCAAAGTATACCCGTCGCTGCTGAGGTAACCCGCGCTGGCGCTGAAGGCGCTGTTCTTTCCGAACAGGCGTGTTTCCGCATTCGCGTTAAAAGTGTTGTTGGTGGCATAGCGGGAATCGAGGGAAGTGAAGCTCTGCCTGCTTTTGCTGTCCGTGATGATATTGATAACGCCGGCCAGCGCATCGCTGCCGTAAAGCGAGGACACCGGGCCTTTAATGATCTCGATCCTTTCAATATTACCCACCATGATGCGGCTGAGATCGAGCGTGCCGGCAGTACGGCCGATGAGCGGTTCGCCGTTCAGCAGGATAAGCGCGTATTGCGCGTCGAGGCCCTGCATCTGCACACCCGTGCCATGATCGGGCGTGATGAACACACCGGTTTGCTCCGCCAGCACCTGCTGCAGCAAAACCGCGCCCATGGAACGGAGCTGCTGTTTGTTCACGATAGTGACGGGAATGGGCACATTGCCCGCCAGCTGTTCGTTGCGCGTAGCGGTGACCACCACTTCCTGCAGCGCTTTTACGGGAGCGGTGCTGTCGGTTTGGGCAAACAGGGCCCCTGCCCGCGAAATGCAGGCGAAAAGGAGTATATATCTGTACATATGAAGCTGTCCGGGTTTACATTCGACGCAAATGTAGCAAGCGGGGAATCCGGATCGTTACGCAAAAGGGAATTATAGTTACGAGAAACGGAAAAGTGTTATCAAACGGGCGGATGTATTTTATTTGTCATTTTGCTAAATCTGTTTAGCCATTATTCCCGCGAATCTGCGGATATTTGCCCCGTGAAATCAGAAACAGGACAACGATGATCAGTTTTAAAAGATTGGACCATGTGGCGGTGATGATCCCGAAAGGCAGGACCGCCGAAGCCAGGGCATTTTACGGAGGCGTATTACAATTAAAAGAGATACCCGGGCAGCACCCGCGCAATGCCACCTGGTTCGAGATTGCCGATGTGCAGCTGCACCTGGTGGAAGAGGACGATATTCCCGATCATATTTCCGGCCGCCACCCGGCGTTTGAGGTCGCCGACCTGGAGGCAGCCAAATCATATCTTCAAAGCAGAGGAATCGGGATCGCTTATTCGTCCGTGATCACCGGGCGCGAGCGTTTCTTTTTCAGGGATGTGTTTGGCAACAGGATCGAGTTGCTGGAGTATTTGGCCTGAGCGCGTTGCGCTCCTGCGGATTTTGCCGGCACCGCAAAATGTCATGGTCTGGGTTCCTTTTCCCGAACCGTTTTTTCCGTATCGCGTAAATCGTTTTCCGCATCCGAGCGCAGGCGGAAACGGGCTGTCTGTACCTTGCAGCCGAAATTACAGACAGACTTATGCTTTACAGAACTTTACTTTTGATCGTATCGGCGCTTTTCTTTTCCGCCGGTGTGTTTGCAACCGACGATGAAGCGGACTATGGCCATATTGCCGGGAAAGTGACCACCACCGACGGCAAGCCTGTGGGCGGCGTTAGCGTGACGCTGAAAGGCACGCGCAAAATGAGCGTAACGCCCGAGAACGGCGAATTTTTCCTGAAACATATCAAGCCGGGCAGTTATGAGCTGGAAGTGTCTTTCCTTGGCTACGCCCGCCAGGTGCAGACCGTGACCGTTTCCGCCAATGCAACCGCCGAAGTAAGCGTAACGCTGAACGTTTCCAGCGTGAACCTGAAAGAATATACCGTTACCGAAACGCGAAATCCTTATAAAACAAACGTTTCCTCCAACAGCCTGCGCCTCCAGGGCCTGCTGATCGAGCAGCCGCAGAACATCCAGGTGGTTACCGGCAAAGTAATGGCCGACCAGCAGATCACCAGCATGAGCGACGGCATCATCCGCAACGTAAGCGGCGTAACGCGCCTCGAGCACTGGGGCGATCTGTACGCCCGTGTAAACATGCGCGGGGCAAGGGCTTCCGCCTTCCGCAACGGCATGAACATCACCAGCACCTGGGGCCCGCTTACGGAAGACATGAGCTTCGTGGAGCAGGTGGAATTTGTAAAAGGCCCCGCCGGGTTCATGATGTCAAACGGCGAGCCCAGCGGCATCTACAATGTAGTCACCAAAAAGCCCACCGGCATCAGCAAAGGCGAAGCCACGCTTACGCTCGGCAGCTACGACCTTTACCGCGCCGCGCTCGACCTGGACGGCAAGCTCAGCAAAGACGGCAAGCTGCTGTACCGTTTTAACCTCATGGGGCAGTCCAAAAACTCTTTCCGTGATTATGAATTTAACAAACGCGTGAGCATCGCGCCGGTGCTGAGCTACAAGATAGACGACAACACCACCGTGACGCTCGAATACGTGCTGCAGCACGTGAACATGTTCGACGCCGGTTCCTATTACGTTTTTCACCCGGACGGCTACGCAAAGCTGCCGCGTGAGTTCACCACCGCCGAGCCCGGCCTCGATCCCACGAAGATCACCGATCACAGCGTGCAGGTGAACATGCAGCATCATTTCAGTCCCAGCTGGAAGCTGACCGCACAGGCCGCTTACTTTAACTATCAGCAGGAAGGCACCACCCTCTGGCCCAACGAAGTGCGGCCGGACGGTAAAATGATCCGCTCCGTAGGCATATGGGACGCCGCCAACGAGTCGAAGTTCGGCCAGTTGTTCCTGAACGGGGAAGTGCACACAGGCGCGGTACGTCATCGCATCCTCGCCGGTCTCGACCTCGGCAACAAACACTACATGGCCGACTGGAGCCAGGGGCATGCGCTGGATTCCGACGACGCGCCCTTTGACGTGAACGATCCCGTATACGGCGCCCCCGCAAACGGTCTCCCGGTATTCGACCGCAGCAGGAGCCTCAGCCAGCGCGCCGGCTCCACGATCATCGACCAGGCGTACACCGGTCTTTATCTGCAGGACGAGCTGGGCTTCTTCGACGACGCGCTCCGCGTAACCATTGCCGGCCGGTACACTTACGTAAAAGAAAACTCCTACGGCACCAAGGTGGACGACAACCGTTTCACGCCCCGCTTTGGCCTGAGCTATTCCATCGACAGGTCCACTTCCGTATATGCTTTGTACGACCAGACCTTCGTGCCGCAAACCGGTCTGCTGCGCAACCAGCAGAAAGCGAAACCCATCCTGGGCAACAACCTGGAGGCAGGCGTTAAAAAAGACTGGTTCGACGGCAAATGGAACACCACCTTATCCGTATACCGCATCATCAAAAACAACGAGCTGACGCCCGACCCGACCAATGAAGGCAACGAAGCGTTCTCCGTGCAGCTGGGCCAGTCAAAAGCCGAAGGCGTTGAGTTTGATATCCGCGGCGAGGTATTCAACGGGCTGAGCGTGGTGGTGAACTACGCGTTCACCAATTCCGTGATCACCCGCAACCTCGATAAAAACCCGCTGCCCGGCACCGAAGAAGGCGCCGCTATTCCCGGCTTTGCAAAACACACTGCAAACGCCTGGCTGCAATACAAGCTCACGCAGGGAGCTTTGAAAGGCTTTGGTATTTCCGGCGGTTTCACCTACCTGGCGGACAGGAGCACCTGGAGCTGGGGCGGCATCGGCCAGCAGAAAATGCCCGACTACTTCAAGCTGGACGGCGGCCTTTTCTGGCAAAAAGACAAGGTGAGCATCAACGCGAACGTGTTCAACATCCTCGACACTTACCTCTACAGCGGTTCTTCTTACGAAACCTACTATTACTGGCAGGCCGAGCCCGGGAGGAACATGCGTGTGAGCATCGGGTACAAGTTCTGATAATTGTTTTCCTCATAGCAGGCCGGTCCATTTGGGCCGGCTTTTTTTGTGGAAAAAAAGGTGGCGGAAAAACGTTGTTGCTTTTTGAAATGCGATAAATTGAAAACCGGATCATTGTTTGTTTAACCTTGTTTTATTTTTTTATGACGGTGAATTTTATGGAAGTGTACGCCGTGGAATACCTGGAAGACTGGCGGGTGGGGGAGTTTGAGGCGGAGTTGGAGGATGGCGGTTTTGTTCTATTAAAGCTGGAAGTGAGCGATGCAGAGCATGATATTATTAAGAACGTATATAACCTGGCGTTCGGGCCGGTGACGGGAAAGGGAAAGATCAATACGCATGCGAGGCTTGGTTACCGGTACCGCATGAAAGTATTTTCCACCATCCTGTTATTTATAGAAAGCTACCTGCGCGCATGCCCGGGAAGGGCCGTTGGGGTGGACGGGTCGAGCAGCGCGAGGGCGGAACTTTATTATCGCGGATGGCAGCGGCATTTCAGGATGTTGAACGCGTATATGAATATGACAGGCGTTAAATTCTATGTAAGGATATCGCGGATGGGAGTGCGGCAGTATGACGATCCTTTTGACTTTGACGACATAGAATATGCTACGTTCCCTGTTGCGCGCGAGGGCCGCCCGCCGGGGAATATGATGTATAACTACTTTGTAATTGGTTATAAGGATTTTGTTTTTTACTAACATCAAAACATTTAAAGATGAATTTGGGCAACAACAATGGCAAAGCCAGGCCAGTGAACGAAAAGCGTAAACGGACGAACTGTTCCTTCGAATTTCTCACCTTCCAGGAAACCCTGCTCATCATGGAGTTGACAAGCACAAAAGCTAAATCAGAGCGGTTTATGCGGCATATTTTTGAAAATTATGGCGCGGAACTGAGAAAAGAGCAGGAAGAACGCGCCGCGCTCAGAGCCTCGTTCGGTTACCCCCGGTAAAATCATCAAAAAGAGGAGCAATCACCTCCTCTTTTTTTTATTCATGGATTTTTACTACTTTTTCGCACAAGAAAAGTTGCGAATAGTG
>CBINIO010000261.1:0-6347 GCA_966250725.1 uncultured Chitinophaga sp. | reverse complement strand
ACGGATAAGCGGAGCTTCGCAGGAGACGTTTGCAATCACGGTTTTCGTCCCATGGATCGGGCAAGTTGGGAAAATAATATTGAATGGATAAGCGGAGCTTCGCAGGAGACGTTTGCAATCACCGGTTTTCGTACGGTGACGATCGAAAGGCTCCGAAGCAATTGCACGAACCGGCCCGTCAATAATTTTCTCGCAGGAAATCCGGTAAATCGATAAAGCGCCGTTTTCCTTCCCCCTTCAACCCGCCGCCCCGGCGGGAATACCCGTTCATAAAATTCCCGGCCGCTGGTTGGTAAATCCCGGCCATTTCCCCCGTCTGTACATTTGCCGCAAGGCCTCCACGTATGGAACCAACGCTGTGCAAAGGTTTGCATTGCCGTTTATTTTTGCCATCCGTAACAAAATCGTTTTAGCAAACCAAAGTTTTTATATTTTACCGCACTATGGTACACAGATCGAAAAACAGTAAACCCGGCCGGTCCTGGATCGGCCTTTTGTACGCCTGCGGCGCCGGCCTGGCGCTTAGTCAGCCCGCAGTAGCACAGTCCGCACAATGGCCCCTGCAGGACCTTTCCGCCTTCAGGCAGCCCGGCAGCAGCTGGCAGCTCGCTTCCGACGTACACGCCCGCCTGGGCAAAACCAATGCCTTCGACATCACCAAAGGAACTGGCATCCTCGTCAACCTTCCCGGTAAAAGACATCACGGGCAGGACCTGCTCACCAGCCAGGAGTTCGGCGACATCGACCTCGACCTGGAATACATGATGGCCGAAGGTTCCAACTCCGGCATCTATTTCCAGGGACGTTACGAATTGCAGCTGCTCGACAGCTGGAGCGTTACCAATCCGCATCCCTCCGACAACGGCGGCATTTACGAACGCTGGGACGACAGCAAACCCGACGGCCAGAAAGGCTACCAGGGCTACGCTCCGCGGCAGAACGCCAGCAAGGCCCCCGGCCTGTGGCAGCATCTGAAAGTATCTTTCCGTGCGCCGCGTTTCGACGCTTCCGGTAAAAAAACAGAGAACGCCCGCATCCTCCGCGCGGAGCTGAACGGCGTGCTCATTCACGAAAACCTGGAGCTGCAGGGCCCCACCCGCGGCTCCATTGGCGGCGGCGACGAAAAGGCCACAGGCCCGCTCCGCATTCAGGGCGATCATGGCGCGGTGGCTTTCCGCAACATCTCTATCCGCGAATTCAAAACGCCGGCGCCCGAGCTGGGCAGCCTACATTACAGCGTGTTCAGCGGCAACAATAAAGAACAGGCCGCGGACGCCAAACCCGTAGCCACGGGCGCTTCCCCTTTGCTCACCGCCAACGCGGGACCGCTTTCCAGAGAATATGTACTGCATTACACCGGCAAACTGAACGTGCAGGAAGCCGGCGAATACACGCTGGGCCTGGCGCTCCAGGGCGGCAACGGTCTCATCAAAGTGAACGGCAGGGAACTGACCGCATCGCGGCAGAACCGCGGCAAAGTGCAGCTGCCCGCGGGTGAAACGCCGGTTGAAATTATCTATGTACGCACCGGCGACTGGGGCACTCCTTCGCTGGGTCTGGTGATCTCCGGCCCCGGTCTCCGCGATCATTATATCGGCGACGCCATCACACCGGACGAAACCGATCCCATTATGGTGGATGCGGATCAGAACACCATCCTGCGCAGCTTTATCGACCTGCCCAGCCGTCAGAAAGTAGTACACGCGGTGTCTGTCGGCAGTCCGGCGAACGTGCATTACACTTATGATATGGACCACGGCATGCTGGTGCAGGTATGGCGCGGGCGCTTTCTCGAAACCACGCCCATGTGGCATGAGCGCGGCAACGGCACCGCCCGTCCGCAGGGCGCGGTACAGCGTTTCGGCAACCCGTTCTTCACGCTCGGCAGGCTCGCTTCCCCGCAGGACGCATGGAGCGCGGACAGCACCGGCAGCGGTTACCGCCCCAAAGGTTATGTGCTCGATGAAAACGACCAGCCCACGTTCCGCTACCAGATCCACGGCAGCACCGTTACCGACGCCATCCGCGTAACGGAAGACGGGCACGGCATTCACCGCGAGCTGAACGTAACCGGCCCCGCGGCCGACCTGTACGCCAGGCTCGCTGAAGGCACGCAGATAGAAATGCTCGGCAAAGACCTGTACCTGGTAGATGGAAAAGCCTGGTACCTGCAGCTGCAGGACGCCGCGGGGGCCAAGCCCATCCTGCGCGACGCAGCGGGCAAAAAAGAGCTGATCGTTCCCGTAAAGGGCCGCCTGAGCTATTCCATCCTTTTCTAATCAACATCAGACAGACACCAGCATGAAAAATATTATCAGGAAAGCGGCGATCTACCTGTTGCCGCTTATAGCGCAGCTTCCGGCGCAGGCGCAGGAAACGCCCAAGGAAGAAGATTATTTCAGGATCATGAAGATGAGCGCGCCCGAAGGCACGCTGCTGGAAGTAGGCGGTCTTGCCGTGCTGCCCAACGGCGACCTCGGCGTATCCACCCGCCGCGGCGACGTGTTCATCGTCGAAAATCCGACCAGCCGCCGGCCGTTCTTCCGCAAGTTCGCGAGCGGCCTGCACGAAATATTGGGCCTTGTTTACAAGAACGGCTCGCTTTACTGCGCGCAGCGCGGCGAGCTGACCCGCCTGGAAGACACCAATATGGACGGCAAGGCGGACGTGTATGAAACCGTATACGCATGGCCGATTTCCGGTCACTATCACGAATACAGCTTCGGGCCGAAGCTGGCGCCGGACGGATCGTTCTTTGTATCGGGCAACGTCGCGTTCGGTAACGAAGAATGGTGGCGCGGTGAAAGCCGCGTGCCCTGGCGCGGATGGGTGATGCACATTGCCGCGGACGGCAGCAGCATGGAGCCCTGGGCTACCGGCATGCGCTCTCCCTGCGGTCTCGGTATGATCGACGGCGAACTTTTTTACGCGGAGAACCAGGGCGACTGGATGGGCTCCGGCGGCGTATGGCAGGTGAATAAAGGAGATTTCACCGGGCATCCCGCAGGTCTTCGCTGGACGAACCTGCCAAACTCCCCGCTGAAGCTCACCGAAGAGCAGTTATACGCGCAGGTGGACCAGCGCAAGGTGCGCAACGAGCAGGGCCGTTACATCAAACCGGAAAACGTGGTGGATGAAAAATTCAAGACCATGTACGAAGTGAAAAAAGCGATCCCGCAGCTGAAAACGCCCGCGGTATGGCTGCCGCACGGCGTGCTGGGCATTTCCAATTCGGAGATCCTGCCCATCCCGGAGGGCGCCTTCGGCCCCTTTGCCGGACAGGTGCTGGTGGGCGACCAGGGGCAGAGCAAGATCATGCGCGTGGTGATGGAGAAAGTGAAAGGCGAATACCAGGGCGTCGCGTTCGACTTCCGCAGCGGTTTCCAGAGCGGCGTGCTGCGCATGGCCTGGGCTAACGACGGCTCGCTGTTCGTAGGCGAGACCAACCGCGGATGGGGCTCCGCCGGCGACGCTAACGAAGGCCTGCAGCGCCTTGTATGGAACAACCGCGTGCCTTTTGAAATGCAGGCCGTAAAAGCGATGCCCGACGGTTTTGAGATCGAGTTCACTTTGCCCGTGGATAAAAAATCGGCGGAAGACCTCGCGTCCTATTCCGTGGAAAGCTTTATCTACAAATACCACCCGGTATACGGCAGCCCCACCGTCAACATGGAAAAATGCACGGTGAAAGGCGTGAAAGTATCCGACGACGGGTTAAAAGCGCGCATCATCGTGGACAATATGCGTCAGTATTACATCCACAACATCACGCTGGAAGGCGTGCGTTCCCGCGATCATTTTTATTCGCTGGTGCATCCTACCGGGTATTACACGCTCAACAACATTCCCGATGGCGCGAAGCTGGCGATGAGTGAAGTAAGCACCCGCAACTCCGCCGCCGAAGCGAAAGCCGCGGAAGAAGCCGCCGCAAAAGCCGCAGCCGCCAAAACGAAGGCCGCCGGCAAAACCGCCGCGGCCAAACCCGCCGTTGTAAAACATGTGGTGAAAGCGGCGACTTACGAAGAAGTGAAACCGCTGCTGGCGAAGTATACCTGCGCCGCCTGTCATAACCCCGACAAAAAGCAGGTAGGCCCGGCTTTTAAGGATATCGCGAAAAAAAGGTACACGAACGAGATGGTGGTGAAACTGATCTATAACCCGAACCCTGAAAACTGGCCGGGTTATGCGACGGAAATGCCGCCGATGCCGCAGGTGCCGAAAGCCGACGCGCTGAAGATCGCGGGGTGGATCAATTCGCTGCGATAGAATTTTTTTTGAAAAATATTACAGCCTGTCCCGGCCGCGATTGCGGCCGGGATTTTTTTGTTTCCGGTGTATCGCGCACCTGCACTGCGTTTCCGGCGCAGTGAAAAAATGAAAAATATTTTTGAAATATTTCACCTTCTTTTGCCCGTTTCGTCTCTTTATAATATGACGCGTTTGCGTTAACCACATTTGGACTTTCTCTCCGTTTAGCTGACGATATTGAACTGACCTAAAAATTAATTGTGATGAGAAACCAACCGTTGCCCGTAAGGGACATGTGGATCGACAGGAAAGAAACATTCAGGGTATTGCCGGCGGCGGCTTTCCTGCCAAAAGACCAGCTGCGCGAATTGCTTCCTTTTGCTTTTGTGGAACGCGAGGAAGACGAGTGCTGCAGGATCGTCAGCCAGCATGTGCGGCTGGGATGGATTTCGATCTGGCACCAGCGCGTTCATCCTAAAACGGACATGGACCTCCGCCCGCAAACGCCTTTCCCGAATATCATTTTGCATTTTATGATGGGCAGCGACGTCACCACGCGCATCAAGGATGACGAGCTGGTAGTTCTGAGCGGCGGTTTTATGGATATGTTCAACCTCACCCGTTACCCCAACGCAGCGTCGCTGGTGAAGGGCCAGGACTTCGACAGCCTGCATATCAACATCCAGCCGAAAAAAGTAAAAGCGATGGCGAAATTATTCCCCGAGCTGGCCGTGCTGAAAACGCCCAGGATCATGAAAGCGGACGGGCCGCTGCGGCGGAACAAAAAACCATTGCCTATCTGCGACACCAGCTGGATGATGATCAGGGACATTCTCACCTGCCGTTACATCGGCGATGCGGCGCATTTTTACCTGCAGCGCATCGCTGTAAACCTGCTGACCACCTACGTGAAACTGATGGATGCGCCGGAGCATCATGGTCTTTCCGAAAACATCGAACAAAAGGTGCGGAAATGTTTTGCGTTCCTGCGTGAAGAATATGTGGCCCAGCATGCGGTGAAGGACCTCGCCGCTCTTTTCGGCATCAACGCGCGGGTGCTGCACGAAGGGTTCGGGATGTTGTACGGCTGTACTATCAGCGAGTTCCAGTATGCGCAGCGCATGCGGCTGGCGTACCGTTCGCTGATCGAAACAAAAGCGCCAATGTCGCTGATCGCCGAAAAAACAGGGTTCACGAGCCTGCGCAGCTTCCTGGAATCGTTCAGGAGTTATTTCAAATGCGACCCGGTGTGGCTGCTGAAGGCGCAGTAGGAGGAATGGCGCCGGTCTACTTCAAGCGCGCCCGGTGTGGCTGCTGAAGGCGCAGTAGGAGGAATGGCGCCGGTCTACTTCAAGTGCGCCCGGTGTGGCTGGTGAAGGAGCAACAGGAGGAATGGCGCCGGTCTACTTCAAGTGCGCCCAGTGTGGCTGCTGAAGGCGCAGTAGGAGGAATGGCGCCGGTCTATCTCTTCACCGCCAGTTTTCTGTAAACGAACCATCCCAGCGCGCCGATAACGAACACCGGCCATATCCGCAGGAAAAAAAGCAGCGCCCCGCGGAAAAACACAGAGCCGCTTCTCAACGCGGTCATGGCCGCCGTGCCCAGCGGCGGTTCGGACAAACGTTCCGGGTTCAGTATCACCTGTACTTCAGCCACTTCCGGCTGGAACAGCTCCACCGTGAGCGTGGATAAGGCCACGTCGTCGTCAATGCCCATATTGGCGATGACGCGTCCTATCGCCTGCGTTCTTTTTGTTTCTTCATAACGGCTGACGTCCAGCTCTTTTTCTCTCTGCGTGTGCGCGGTATCGCGGGCGGACATTTCGTCCGCTTTGTTTTGCAGCCCGTTGCGCAGGTATTGCAGCGTAACGTCGGTGTCTTTCAGCACGCGGTGGCTGATATGGGCGGACAGGCCGGTGAGCGCATGCACCACCGTATCGAGGTATCGCGCGGGCACCTTTAGCGTGAGGTTGGCCACCGGTTTGTAACGGGTAATGATTTTCAGCGAGTCAGCGTACCAGGGATATTCCCGGTGAGCGTTCTGTTCGTTGCGGAAATTGCTTTCCACCACGATGCCGTTCAGCGAAGCGATCAGTTTTT
>CBINIO010000260.1:0-6364 GCA_966250725.1 uncultured Chitinophaga sp. | reverse complement strand
CCGTTCTCTTTGGCGAAGGTGATGGAATCGTTGTCGCGGATGGAGCCGCCGGGCTGGATCACGGCGTTGATGCCTTCCGCGTGGGCGATGCGTACGCAATCGTCGAAGGGGAAGAACGCGTCGGAGGCCATCACGGCACCTTTCAGCTCGAAGTTGAATTGTTTCGCTTTTTCGATGGCGTGGCGCAGCGCGTCGATGCGGGAGGTTTGGCCGCAGCCTTTGCCTACCAGCTGGCGGTCTTTTACCAGCGCGATAGCGTTGGACTTGAGGTGCTTGCACACGATGTTGGCGAATTCAAGGTCGGACTTCTGCGCGGCGGTGGCGGGTTGCGCACCGGTGTCGTTCCAGGTGCTGAAGTTGCCTTCGTCGTTGTCCTGCACCAGCACGCCGTTCAGCACGTTCTTGAACATTTTGTCCGTTTTCAGCGGCTGTTTCTGCTGCAGCAGGATGCGGTTCTTTTTGGCCTGGAGTATTTCGAGCGCGGCGGGCTCAAAACCGGGCGCGATGAGGATTTCGAAGAATATTTCGCTGATCGCTTTTGCGGATTCGGCGTCCACCGGTTTGTTGCATACCAGCACGCCGCCGAAGGCGCTTTCTTTATCGCCTGCCAGCGCGGCTTCCCAGGCTTCGGCGAGCGTGGGCCTGCTGGCGACGCCGCAAACGTTGGTGTGTTTGATGACGGCGAAAGTGGTGTCGCTGAACTCGGCGATCAGCTGTACGGCCGCGTCCACGTCCACCAGGTTGTTATAGGAAAGCTCCTTGCCGTGCAGCTTGTCGAACAGGTCGTTGAGATTACCGTAGAAAACGCCTTTCTGGTGCGGGTTTTCGCCGTAGCGGCAAACCTGGCCCTGCGGCACGGAAAGCTGGAAATAATCTTTTTCGTCGTTGCGCAGCCACCAGGAAGCGATGGCCACGTCGTACTGCGCGCATACTTCGAAGGCCTTTGCGGCGAAGCTTCTGCGCTGTTCCAGCGTGGTGGCGCCATTGCCTTCCACCAGCGCTTTTTCGAGGTCTGCATACTGGTTTTTGGAAGCGACGATCACCACGTCTTTATAGTTCTTGCCCGCGGCGCGGATGAGGGAAACTCCGCCGATGTCGATCTTTTCGATGATGGCCTGTTCTTCGGTGGTGCTTTTAACGGTCTCTTCAAAGGGATAAAGGTCCACGATCACGAGGTCGATCTCGGGGATCCCGTATTGGGCAAGCTGCTCCAGGTCCTGCGGATTTTCCCTGCGGGCGAGGATACCGCCGAATACTTTGGGGTGGAGTGTTTTCACACGGCCGCCCAGGATAGAGGGGTAAGCGGTGAGGTCTTCCACGGCCACGCATTTTACTCCCTGCGCTTCGATGAATTGCTGCGTTCCGCCGGTAGAGTAAATGGTTACGCCTTGCTGGCCCAACGTTTTCACGATATTCTCCAGGTTATCCTTATAGAAAACGGAGATCAAAGCCGATTTGATTTGCTTTTGCATGCACAATAATGATTAGAGATTTACAACAAAGGCCCCCTGTTCAGGAACCGAAAAGCAGCGCAAAGGTAGTTCGTTGCAGGCATTTTTCCATTTTCTGCGTTGGAAAGCTGAATTGGAGGCATCAAAAATGAGCTGCTCGTATATAAAAAAATCCTGCAAACGGCTGATATCGACCTTGGGATTATGTGACAACAATATATAATCTATTTTGATCTTTTTTAGGGGAGGATGTGCGTGCCGCAAATTGGTGTTGAGGATGAGCAGGCGTTTGCCGGCGATGGAAAGCAGGTAACCCTTCCGGGCATACGAAATTGACAGAGGAGTACTGTTTTGGTGCGCAGGAATGGAGCTGCTGTCCGGCGTTTCCTGCAGCGGCCCGGCTGATGAGGCGGGCAAGCTGCTTTTGGCCGTTTGCCGCGGCGGCGGCAAATACACAACCGATGGAAATACCCCGCTTTCCTTCACCCCCAGCGCCAGCTGCGAAGCCGCCAGCACCGGGTGCTCCAGCCCGGCGCTATCTCCCGTGCGCCAGCTTTCCCTTCCTTCCACATATTCCACCACCGTCAGCTTCGGCAGGTTGTATATCACCAGCAAACGCTGCCGCTGCCAGCATATCCGTCGCACCGCGCCATACGACACAAAAACGGCCGTCAGGGCAAGCGCCCACCATAGCGAAGGTTTTCTTTTCAGCAGCCACGCGGTTACAACGGCGATGGTGATGGCATAAAGCAGGAACATCTGCGTCACGTTCATGGCAATGCCGTTTATTACGGCGCCGGGAATGCCGTCGATCCATTGGATCATCGTGTTCATCGCGAAAATGCCCCATTCCAGCGCTTTTCCCACCCAACCCGCTACCAGCGGCGCTTCCGCGATCATCATCAAAACGATCTCTCCATACAGCAGCAGTGTAGAAAGCGGCACCGCCACGATGTTCGCCAGTAAAAAATAATTCGGGAACTGGTGGAAATACAACAGGCATACGGGCCAGGTGAACGCCTGCGCGGCCAGCGATACGGCCGCCATCTGCCAGAGCTTGTCCAGCCATTTGTTGCGGATCATCCAGAGATCGTACAACGGGCGGTAACACAATACGATACCCGCAACGGCGAGGAACGACAGCTGGAAACCCGCATCCACAAGGAAAAAGGGATCGTAGCACAACAGCAGGAACGCCGCCGCGGCCAGCGTGTTATAGATATTGGAATGCCGGCCGATCACGAACTGCCCTATGGCGATGGTGGTAAACATCACGGCTGAACGAAGCACGGAGGCGGAAGCGCCCGTCAGCAAGGAAAAGGCCCACAGCACCGCGATCAGCAGCAGCGCCTTCAGCATTTCCGCCCAGCGTCTTCGGGGCAGCCATTTCAGCAGCTGCAACAGGCTCACGTAAATGAGCCCGAGGTGAAGACCGGAGATCGCGATAATATGTACCACGCCGGTGTTCGTATAGGCTTGCACGATATCCGCGTCCAGCTCGTTGCGGTAGCCGATCAGCAGCGCCTGGGCCACGCCGTATTTCTCTTTTGAGGGGATGTATTTCCGGAGCATGCTTAGCGCGTACCGGCGGGAGATATTCAGCCAACGGCCAAGCCGGGAGCCGCCATTGCCGGGGAGCTGCCGCCAGGCGGAGCTGTCGGGGAAAATTTGGTGAAAGATGTTTTTCTTCGCGCAATAACGCGCGTAGTCGAATGCGCCGGGGTTGCCGGAACCGGTGATCCGCTGCGGCGTTGCGCAGATCAGGATCTTGCTGCCGTAATCCAGTGGCGGCTGTTCGCGGAAGTATACGAGCATGGCGCCTTTGGCGGGTTTCCATTTTCCTACTGGCAGCACCCGGGCTTCCGCCTGCAGCGTTCCGTTTTCCTTCATGTCATCCGCCGCGTTCTTCCTTCCGCCTTCCAACGTTCCCATCCCGTCTTTCTCCCTCCGGCTCCCCGCCACTTCCGCCTGCAGGGTTCCATCTTCCAACATCCCCGTCTCGTTTTCCCTCACCATCACCACTTCCACCTCCGCCTTCCACGACTTCCGCTTCTTCACCGGCGGCTCTTTCAGCACGGCCACGCAATACATGTCCTCTTCCACCCAATGCCCGAGCCAGCCCGCATCACGGCGTATATCAGCCGCCACGGCAAGCGCCATCCCGAAGCAGCACATCATCCCGAGAACAGCCACACCGCGCACCCGCCGCCACGCGAACCGGTATTGCAGGTTAAAGAATGAAGGAAGCAGCCAAAGCAGCGCGCACAGCGCCATACAAGGCCATGGAATTACCGGGAAATACATGCCGGCGGTAATGCCCGCCGCGAAAGGCAGCAGCAGGCGCAGGAAAGGCGCAGTGCGCCAGAGGTTGACAAACATCGGTCACAAACAATGGTACACCCGAATGTAACAAAAAAACAGGCTGCCCCACGAAAAAGGAACAGCCTGTTCTGGATATTTTTTTTGACCTGCGTTATTTGCTCAGGTGCATGCTTCTTTCTTTGTAAAGCGTGCGGAAGTAAGGATCGCGGAGGTCTTTGATAAAGCGGATGGCCTCGCCGGTAGACTTCATCTCAGGCCCCAGCTCCTTGTTCACGCCGGGGAATTTGTTGAAGGAGAACACCGGCTCCTTGATCGCAAAACCGTTCAGCTTTTTCTCGATCTTGAAATCGGTGAGCTTGTTGGCGCCGAGCATCACTTTGGTGGCGATGTTCAGGTAAGGCACCTGGTACGCTTTGGCGATGAACGGCGTGGTGCGCGATGCGCGCGGGTTGGCTTCGATCACGAACACCTGCCCGTCTTTAATGGCGAACTGGATGTTGATGAGACCGCGGATGTCGAGCGCGCGGGCGATCTTTTCCGCGTAATATTCCATGGTGGTCACGATCAGCTGGCTCAGGTTGAAGGCAGGCAGCACGGCATTGCTGTCGCCGCTGTGAATGCCCGCCGGCTCGATATGCTCCATCACGCCCATCACATGGAAGTTCTCGCCGTCGAAGATGGCGTCTATCTCCGCTTCCTGGCAGCGGTCGAGGAAGTGGTCGATCAGTATCTTGTTGCCCGGCAGGTGCTTGAGCAGGCTGAGCACGGAGGCTTCCAGCTCTTCCTCGTTGATCACGATGCGCATGCGCTGGCCGCCGAGCACGTAAGAGGGGCGCACCAGCACGGGGTAACCCACTTCTTTCGCCACGTCGATGGCGTCGTCCGTATTATAAGCGGTGCCGTATTTCGGATAAGGGATGCCCAGCTCTTTCAGCAGGTCGGAGAAGCGGCCGCGGTCTTCGGCGATGTCCATGTTATCGAAGGAAGTACCGATGATGCGGATGCCTTTTTCGGTGAGCCTTTTCGCGAGCTTCAGCGCGGTTTGCCCGCCCAGCTGCACGATCACGCCTTCCGGTTTTTCCAGCTCGATGATCTCCCAGAGGTGCTCCCAGAACACGGGCTCGAAGTACAGCTTGTCCGCCATGTCGAAGTCCGTGGACACCGTTTCGGGGTTGCAGTTCACCATGATGGCCTCGTAGCCGCATTCCTGTATGGCCTGCAGGCCGTGGGTGCAGCAGTAGTCGAACTCGATGCCCTGGCCGATCCTGTTGGGACCGGAGCCGAGCACGATCACTTTCTTTTTATCGGAAGGGATGCTTTCGTTCTGCGTGTCGAACGCGGAGTAGAAGTACGGCGTTTTGGCCTCGAACTCCGCGGAGCAGGTGTCCACCATTTTATAGGTGCGGGTAATGCCGAGGGCCTTGCGTTTTTCGTATACTTCGTCTTCTTCGCAGTTGGTGAAGATGAGCGCCAGCTGTTTGTCGGAGAAGCCCATTTCTTTTGCTTCCTTCAGCATGGAGGCGGGCACAGATTCGAGGTCGTGCTCTGCCAGCTGTTTTTCCAGCGTCACGATATCGTTGATCTGGTGCAGGAACCAGCGGTCGATGTGCGTGGCCTGGTGGATGGATTTTACGGACATGCCTTCCATGAGCGCGTCCTTGATGCGGAAGATGCGGTCCCAGGTGGGGCGTTTCAGCTTCTCCATCAGCTGTTCGCTTTTCATGAGCGATTTGCCGTAATAACCGAGGCCCACGGCTTCGTTCTCGAGGCTCTGGCAGGCTTTCTGGATGGCTTCGGGGAAAGTGCGGCCGATGGCCATTACTTCGCCCACGGATTTCATCTGCAGGCCGAGGGTATCGTCTGCGCCTTTGAATTTATCGAAGTTCCAGCGCGGCATTTTTACGATCACGTAATCCAGCGCGGGTTCAAAATATGCGGAAGTAGTGCGGGTGATCTGGTTTTCCAGCTCGTCGAGCGTGTAGCCGATGGCGAGTTTGGAAGCGATCTTGGCGATGGGGTAACCGGTGGCTTTGGACGCGAGGGCGGAAGAGCGGCTTACGCGCGGGTTGATCTCGATGGCGATCAGCTCTTCGTTCTCGGGGTTCATGGCGAACTGCACGTTGCAGCCGCCGGCGAAGTTGCCGAGCTGCCGCATCATCATGATGGCCTTGTTGCGCATGTCCTGGAAAGCGGTGTCGCTGAGGGTCATGGCAGGGGCCACGGTGATGGAGTCGCCGGTGTGGATGCCCATCGGGTCGAGGTTTTCGACGGTACAGATGATCACCACGTTGTCGTTCATGTCGCGGAGCAGCTCCAGCTCGTACTCTTTCCAGCCGAGCACGGCTTTTTCAACCAGCACTTCGTGAACGGGCGAGGCTTTCAGGCCGCGGTCGAGCGCTTCGTCGAGATCGTCCTTGCCGTGTACGAAACCGCCGCCGGTGCCGCCGAGGGTGAAGGAAGGGCGTATCACGAGGGGGAAACCGATCTCCTGGGCGAATTCTTTGCCTTCCAGCAGGGAGTTGGCCGTGCGCGCGGGCGCCACGGAGATGCCCAGCTCGATCATCCACTGGCGGAACTGCTCGCGGTCTTCC
>CBINIO010000259.1:0-6398 GCA_966250725.1 uncultured Chitinophaga sp. | reverse complement strand
GTCGTCGCCCATTTCACCGTAAGACCCGCGTACCTTCAGGTTGTCGATAAACGAAAGCGAGCTGTTGCCTTTCATGAACGCTTCTTCGGAAATGCGCCAGCCGGCGGACACGGCGGGGAAAAAGCCCCATTGTTTGCCCGGCGGGAAGCGGCTGGAGCCGTCGTAACGGAAGCTGAAATCCAGCAAATATTTGGAATTGTAATCGTAATGCACTTTGCCGACCAGGCCGCGGTTCGCGTTCTTGAACACGCTGCCGGTGTTGTTGTTGCCGATCTGGTTGGCGGAGTTGCCGGCGAAGAGATAAGGCAGCGGGATGGTAAGCTCGCGCTGCGCGTAAAAGCTGTCGCCCGTGCCTTCGCTTTCTTCATACAGGGCCAGCACCGAAATGTTGTGCCGCTGCGCGAAGGTGCGCAGGTAGTTCAGCGAGAACTGCATGAGCGTGCCCGGCAGGATGGCGTAGCTGCGGTTGAGCGTGTTCGGTATCTGGTATTTGTACGGCACGTAAATGTCGCCCGCCTCGTTGTATTCGTATACCGAGAACTCTTTCTGGTAGCGGGTATCGTCGTTGATGGTGGCGTCGTAGCTGAACATGCCTTTGGCCGTCAGCCCTTCGATGTAAGGCACTTTGTATTCGAGCGAAAAAGTGCTCATAAAGGTTTTGGAATTGCGCTTCTTGAAGCCCGACACCAGGTCGTCCGCGATGGCGCCCGGGTGATAGTCCGCCAGGTTGTGATAAAGATATTTCGGATCGTTGTTAGCGTAATAAGGATCGTCCGGGTGCGAGCGCCAGAGGTTTTTGAAGATCTCCCAGGAGTCGCGGTACGGGCTGTCCTTCTGATCGAGAATGGCGTTGAGCCGCAGCGATGCCCGCAGCCTGTCCGTGATCTGCATGTTCAGGTTGGAGCGCAGGTTGTAGCGTTTGTACTTCAGGCTGTTGCTTTTCCAGAAACCGCCCTGCTGCGTGTAGCCGAGGTTCACGAAATAATCGATCTTTTTGCCCGCATTGCCGTTCACGCTGAGGTTGTGGTATTGCTGCGGAGCGTATTTGCGCATCACTTCGCCGTACCAGTCCGTGCTTTGTTTTTCGCCGTCGCGGTAGGGTTTGATGATCTCCTCGGGGAACACCCAGGTGGGGCTGTTGAGGTTGTGCATGCTCTGCTCGTTGAAGATGGTGAACCGTTCCACTGCGTCCAGCGGGCGGGGCAGGCCGGAAGGTTTTTGCAGGCCGTAATACATCGAATAATCGATGCGCGCTTTGCCGCTGGTGCCGCCGCTTTTGGTGGTGATGAGCACCACGCCGTTGGCCGCGCGCACGCCGTATACCGCCGCGGAAGCGTCTTTCAGCACGGAAATGCTTTCGATCTCGTTCGGGTCCAGCCGCTGGATGTTGCCGCGCGGCACGCCGTCGATCACGATCAGCGGGGCGCCAAAGCCGCGGATGTCGAACTGGTTGGTGAAGTCGCCGGGCTCGGAAGTGTTCTGTATCACTCGCAGGCCGGGCACTTTACCGGTGAGCATGTTCTGCACGTTCTGGCTTTTGGTGGTCACGATCTCTTCGTTGGACACGGTGGCCACCGCGCCCGTGAGCGTTACTTTCTGCTGCTGGCCGTAACCCACCACCACTACTTCGTTCAGGTTTTTATTGTCTTCCTTCAGCACGATCTCCAGCGGCGCGGCGGAAGTGATCTGCACCTCCTGCGTCACAAAACCGATGAAAGATATGACCAGCGTAACGTTGGCGGAAGGCGCGGTGATGGAGAAGTTGCCTTCGCCGTTCGTGACCGCGCCGGCGGACGTGCCTTTTACCTGGATGGTAACGCCGGGCAAAGGTTCGCCTTTTTCGCTCGTTACCTTGCCGGTGATCTTTACGGGCGGCGCGGGGGAAGAGGACGTGCTTACCGGCTGCTCCGGCTTCCGCACGATGAATATCGTTTTCTGTTTTATAAAATACTCGAGCGGCTGGTCTTTCAGGCAGCTTTCCAGCAGGGCGTCCACGCTGGCCTGCGACACGCTCACCGTTACCGGTTTGGCATTTTCGAGGATGGCGGCGTCGTAAAAGAATACGTAGCCCGCCTGTTTTTCGATGGCGTTGAATACTTTTTTCAAAGGCACGTCCCTCCCGGAATAGGTGACCTGCTGTGAGAACCCGGTGGCGCTCACCTGCAGGGAGGCGACGGTAAGCAGAAGAAAGGATAATCTCATAATCTCCCAGAGTTTACTTCGCTTGTGATGCGTTTTGGTTGTTCCAACGAAAAGGCCGGCCATACGTACGATATACTGGAATAGCGCACCGGCTTCGTTTTGGCACAAAGCAGTTAATTTCATAACTTCGATTTGGGTGATAAAAATGTGTTTTGCGACTTTTTTTACGCCTTTAAGGCCCTGTATGCTGAGAACATGCAAGGTCCGTCCGCCCTGCTGAAACGGGGCGGATATTTTGTGTAAAGGCCTGTTGTGGAAAAATGAATTACTGTTTCATAACTGGATTTTTGTATTAGTGGAATATGCTAATGTATACTTTCCCCCTCTTTATTGTTTGACGATGATCTTCCTGCCTTCGATCCTGAAATGCACGTCGTTCTTCCGCAAAGCGTACAGCACATCGGCGAGGTTGAGCGACCGCTGGATCTTGCCGACGAATTCCGCCTTGCCGCCGCCGCCTTCGTACACCACTTCCACATCGTACCAGCGGCTCAGCTGCCGCATCACGGTGCGCAGGTCGGCGTTGCTGAAGCTGAACATGCCTTCTTTCCAGGCCACCGCTTCTTCCGTGTCCACTTCCTGCACACTGATCGCCGCGCCTTTCACGATGCCCTGCTGACCGGGCCGCAGCAGCTGCCGCTTACCGTTCACGCCGAGGCTCACCTTGCCTTCCAGCAATGTGGTGCGGATGTTCGCTTCGTCCTCGTACGCGTTTACGTTGAAGTGCGTGCCCAGCACCTGTATCTCCATCGATCCGTTCACGGATACCCTGAACGGTCTTTTTTCGTCTTTCGCCACTTCGAAATACGCCTCGCCGGTAATTTCCACCTTCCTGTCGCCGCCGCCGAACACGGCCGGGTAACGGATGGAAGAAGCGGCGTTGAGCCACACCTGCGTGCCGTCGCCGAGCGCGATGCGGTACTGCCCGCCGCGCGGCGTGGCGATGGTATTATATACGCTGGCGGAAGTTTCGCCTGCGCCGCCTACGTAGGCCAGCTGCCCGCTGCCGAGCTTCACTACCTTGCTGCCGCCCTGCTGCGCGAGCGTGCCGTCCGCCGCTTCGTCCAGCACGATGGTGGAGCCGTTGGCGAGCGTGAGCACCGCTTTGTTGCCTCCGGGAAGTATCTGCCGCCGCGCGCTGTCCGCCGCGGGCGTAGTGGATGCGACCTGCTTCGGTTGTTTGTTGAACAAATAAGCGCCCGCGCTCAGCAGCACCAGCATGGCGGCCGCGGCGGCCCACCAGCGCGTGCGGCGGCGGGGCGATGCCGTCATTTCCATTTCGCCGATGCGCTCCCTGATCCGCCCGAACAAGGCGGCATCGGGCGCGCCGGGCACGCCGCGCTGCTCCACTATCCGGGCGTACCGGTCCATCACGGCGTTAAACTGCTGCTCGTCCAGCGACCGCAGGCAGTCCGACAGCTCCTGCTGCTCCGTTTCGGTGAGCCCGCCGGAGACAAATTTGCCCAGTAAATGATCGATTTTTTCCTGGCTCATAACCTTGCTTGCTGATAAGACTGTTGGGAAAGAGGAAAGCACACCTTTTGCCGAAAAAAAAATTTTCAGCCGGGGATCAGAGTTGGCGTAAAATATTGAAAACGAGGAGAATGCCGAGTATTTTCAGGTCGGCCTGCGTGCTGAGACAGGCTTTGAGGTACCAGGTGGCCTCGTAGAGCTGCTTTTTGACGGCGAACTTGGTGATGTTCAGCTCGGCGGCGATCTCGTCCAGCGAAAGGCCCTGCTCGTTGCGGAGGATGAAGATGCGGCGTTTCTGTTTGGGCAGGCGGTTGATGAGCGTTCTGGCGATGCGGTGGTATTCGCGCAGCTGTATTTTTTCCTGCACGTCGGAATGCGCCTCCTCCTGCTGTAATTGCAGCGTTTCGATCACCTTGCGCTGCCGCGCCTGCCGCGTGCGGAGGTCCGCCAGGCGGTTGCGCGCCATGGTGAACAGGTAGGCCTGCAGCGATACGATATTGACGAGCATTTCTTTTCTCAGCCAGAGCTTTATAAAAATGTCCTGCACCACTTCATGCGTATCGGGCAGCGAAAAGCCCGTGAGCGGGTATACGAAAAGATGCAGCCTGGGCTGGTAGATTTCATACAGGCTGGCGAAGGCGGATTCATCACCAGCGGCCATCCGCCTGCACAACGCCGATTCTGATGAGGGAGTGTTCATTTGGCTGAATATTGCGCCCCTTCGCGAGGGCGGGCATACGTTTTGGTCACATGGAACAGCAGGAAAAAACGTCCCTGCGTTGTAAATCTAAATAAAAGGAATTGTCCGTCCAAGGGTTTGCTAAATCCTTTTACCTAAATCCCCGTCCATTTCCCCTTCAAATCTCGTATAAACGCACTATCTTCGCGCTTCGCCGGTGGTGAATCTTTCCGCAAACAGCTGATGGTTACCGCTTTACGGCAGCCGGCGATGGTTCGGGAACGGGTTCCCGGAGGATGGGAATGATAATTTGTCCGCCCCGGCCCGCCCATTTTCTGCAAAAACGGCAGGATTTCCCGCTCCGGGCCCCGTGGCACAATCTTCGCAGACTAGTGCTTCACAGCCATCAAAAAGCTTTTTATCTGTGTTTTAATATATTAACAAAAAACAAATGGCAACCGTAACCAGAGAGAACATTGGTTTATTAAATGATAAGATCACTGTGAAAGTGAGCCAGGAAGATTACCTTCCCAATTTCGAGAAAGCTGTGAAGCATTTTTCCAAGAATGCGAGCATTCCGGGATTCCGGAAAGGCCAGGTTCCTGCCGGCATGATCAAAAAAATGAGCGGCCAGGCCCTCTTCCAGGACGAGGTGCTGAAAACCGTGGAAAAGGAGCTGATGGGTTACCTTCAGCAGGAAAAGCTGGAGATCTTCGCCCAGCCGCTTTCCCTCGACACGGAAGCCAAATCACTCGATTACGCGCAACCTTCCGAATATAATTTCGAGTTCGAAGTGGGCCTGAAACCCTCGTTCGACGTGGACGGCCTGCTGGCGAAAACGTCCCTCACCCGCTACAACGTAAAAGTAACGGACGAGATCGTGAACCAGGAGGTTGAACGTTTGCAGCTGAAAGGCGGCAAAATGTCCGAGCCCGAAACCATCGATTCTGAAAACAACGTGCTCAGCCTGGAATTCCGCGAGTCCGACGCCAAAGGCAACATAGCCGAAGACGCCGAAAAGAAAGAAAATTCCCTGCTGGTAAAATCCTTCTCCGACGCCACGCAGAAAAAGCTGCAGGGCAAAAAAGCTGGCGATACCCTCACCGTACAGCTGTCCAAAGCCTTTGACAAAACACAGGCCGAAGCCATCGTAAAAGACCTGGGCCTCGCTACCGATAAGGACGCGCTGGACAAATACTTCCAGCTCACGATCACCAAAGTGGGCCTGATCGAAAAAAGAGAGCTGAACGAAGAGTTCTTCAAAGAAGTGTACCCCGGCCAGGAGATCAAAACCGAAGAAGCATTCAGGGAAAAACTGAGAGAAGAGATCGGCAAGTACTGGAAGCAGGAAGCGACCAACCACATGCACAACGACCTGTTCGAGACCCTGGTGCACGAAACGCCCATCGAGCTTCCCGCAGCGTTCCTCAAACGCTGGCTGCAAAAAGGCGGCGAAAAGCCGAAAACGGCCGAGGAAGCCGAACACGAATACCCCGGTTTCGACCATCAGCTGCGCTGGACGCTCATCAGCGACAAACTGATCCGCGATAATTCACTGGAAGTTTCCTTCGAGGAACTGAAAGAAAACGCCCGCGCCAAGATCATGGGTTACTACGGCCTCGGCGGCGAGCAGGCAGAATGGATGGACAGCTATCTGGAACGCCTGCTGCAGGACGAGAAATACGTAGACCAGACCTACCGCGAAATGATCACCCAGAAGCTGTTTGACTGGGCCGAAACAAAGGTGAACGTGAAAGAAGAGGAAATTTCTGCTGAAGAATTTGTTAAATTACCTCATAAACATCACCATCATGAACATTAATAACAACGAATTCAGGAAATATGCCATCCAGCACAGAGGGATCAGTAGCCTGGTTGTAGATAGTTACGCCCGTCACCAGATCAATTCGCTGACGCCGTATATCATCGAAGAGCGCCAGCTCAACGTGACCCAGATGGACGTGTTTTCCCGCCTGATGGCGGACAGGATCATCTTCCTGGGCGATCCCGTCAACGATTACGTGGCCAACGTGATCACCGCCCA
>CBINIO010000258.1:0-6398 GCA_966250725.1 uncultured Chitinophaga sp. | reverse complement strand
GCCGCATGAACCCGAACCAGTTCTATGCCCTGCCGCAATCCCCGCAAACCTTCAAGCAGCTGCTGATGGTAAGCGGTTACGACCGGTATTACCAGATCGTGAAATGTTTCCGGGATGAGGATCTTCGTGCGGACCGCCAGCCGGAGTTCACGCAGATCGACTGCGAAATGAGCTTCGTGGACCAGGAAGATGTGCTGCAGAACTTCGAGGAAATGACCAAACACGTGTTCCGCGAGATCAAAGGCATCGAGTTCCACGAACCGTTCCCGCGCATGACCTGGGACGATGCGATGAAATATTACGGCAACGACAAGCCGGACATCCGTTTTGAAATGAAGCTGGTGGACCTCGGCGAACCCGGCCGGGGCAACAGTTTCAAGGTATTCGACGACGCGGAGCTGATCGTGGGCATCAATGCTTCCGGCTGCGCGGACTATACACGCAAACAGCTGGACGAGCTCACCGAATGGGTGAAACGCCCGCAGATCGGCATGAACGGTCTCGTATATATTAAATACAATACCGACGGCTCGCTGAAAAGCTCGGTGGACAAGTTCTTCAACGAAAGAGGCCTGCAGCTGTTCGCAGACCAGTGCCAGGCGAAACCGGGCGACCTCATCCTGATACTCGCAGGTAAAGAAGAACGCACCCGCAAAGCCATGAGCGAGCTGCGCCTTGAAATGGGCGAACGTCTTGGTCTTCGTAACAAGGACGAATACAAACCCCTCTGGGTGATCGATTTCCCGCTGTTTGAATACGCGGAGGAAGACAACCGCTGGGTAGCCCGTCACCACCCGTTCACCGCGCCGAAACCGGAGCATATCCACCTGATGGACGACCTTTCGAAATACGGGCAGATCAAAGCCAACGCATACGACATCGTGCTGAACGGCACCGAGATCGGCGGCGGCTCCATCCGTATCTTCCAGCGCGACCTGCAGGAAAAAATGTTCTCCGCCCTCGGCATGAGCAAAGAAGAAGCCGCGCATAAGTTCGGTTTCCTTTTGGGCGCATTCGAATACGGCGCGCCCCCGCACGGCGGCATCGCCTTTGGCTTCGACCGTTTCTGCTCCCTGCTGGGCGGCAGCGAAACCATCCGCGACTTTATCGCGTTCCCGAAAAACAACTCCGGTCGCGACGTAATGCTCGACGCGCCGAGCGAGATCGACCAGGTGCAGCTGGATGAGCTGAAACTTTCCCTGCTGAAATAAGCGGTAGAAATAATGAAGGAAAGGCCGCCTGAAAGGGCGGTCTTTTTTTTGTATGAGCCTCAGCTTCTTACGCGGATGTCCCGGCATCGATAAATAAGAGGCCTCCGCGGCGGCTCGTTAGTATCTATATTGACAATCAATTCTTTAAATAGCCAAAAACCTTAAATTATAGTCAATTAACATATCAATTACAAGATATGTATCCTTATTGCCGTAATTTTGCGGGGTGAACAGGACATTATCGTGCAGATAGGTACATTTAACGAATACGCATGTTTTCAAAGAAAAAGAACCTGCTCGTAAGCGGCCTGCTTTTTACCACCATGGCCGCTTCGGCACAAAAAGCCCCCAAAATTTACCTGAAAAAGTTTACGCCCGTTGCGGTTAGCCTCATGAAGGAGACCGGTGTGCCCGCCAGCGTCATCCTTGGCATCGCCATGCTGGAATCGGGCAACGGCACCAGCAAAAACGCCCGGCTCCTGAAAAATCACTTCGGGATCGTAGGCCGGAACAATCTCGCCAAACGCGGCGAAACGTATCGCAGCGTTTACCGCGAATTCCCATCGGATACCGCTTCGTACCGCTCTTTTGTAAAGATCGTGCTCAAAAGGAAATGGTACCCGGCGCTGAAAGGGAATACGGATTACAATCTCTGGCTGGAAAAGCTGATCCAGTCCAATTACTCCTCCGCGGGCAACGTTTGGATCAGCCGCGTGAAATCTATGATAAAAACATATAAATTATATGAGCTGGATGGTGAATTAAATCTGGCAAAACGATAGCTTTGTAACCGGGCCGGGTATACGATCCCGCTGCCAATATGCCGACTATGCCATCCGGAAACAAACATTCCTATCCTTTACTGATCGTGCTGGGCACCCTATACTGCCTGGTGGCGATCTCGCTCGTCGATAACAGCCTTTCGTTCGGCAGCTATACGCTGCGCCCGCTGGACATCCTGGCCGATCTTCGTACACCCGTTCCCGATACCGCAAAAGCGGAGGCGACGCTGGCGGCCGTAACGGATTCCACGGAGGAGGATTCCCTGGTGCGCGAGGTCCAGGTAGACTTTACCACCTATACCGGCATCCTGGATTATGGTTTGGACGATGGGGACAAAGGCGCTGGCATGCGGCATTTTATGCACGCATTAAAGCAGTTGCAGCACGGCAAACGGAAAAAAGTGCGCATCGCCTATTTCGGCGATTCCATGATAGAAGGCGACCTTATTACGGGGTCTCTGCGGGACAGCCTGCAGGCTTACTTTGGGGGCGAAGGCGTGGGCTTTGTGCCCGCTACCTCCGTGGTTTCCGGGTTCCGCACTACCATCACGCACAGCTTTTCTCCCAACTGGACGGATTATCATTTCCGCAACAATCCCCCGGCGGGCACCGAGCTGGGCCCTTCCGGCCACGCCTTTTTGCCCGCGCCGGAAAGCTGGGTGAAATATCAGCCGGTAAAACGCCGCCGCCTCGACCAGTTTGAAGAAGTAAGCCTGCTCTATGGTCGCGGCCGCCGTAATATCGTGGTGAACAACCGCACGCTGGAGCTGACAGGCCGCGGCAAGATCAACGCTTATTCCTTCACGCCGGATTCCACCCAACGCTCGCTCACCCTCCGCTTTCTCAACGAAAATCCCGCCCTCTTTTACGGCGTTTGTTTCGAAAGCCCGAGCGGCATTTTCCTGGACAACTATTCTTTCCGCGGCATCAGCGGCATAGAGCTCGGCAAGCTCAGCCGCACCATGTGGGACGAGCTGCAGAGCGTACGCCCCTACGACCTCATCGTGCTGCATTACGGCGCCAACGTATTGTTCTGGCCCGAAAACACGAAGTTCGACTGGTATGAAAAACCGATGGTGAAAGTGGTGGATTCGCTGCGGAGATACTTCCCCAATACCTCGTTCCTGATCGTAGGCACGGCGGACAAAGCCTACAAAAAGAAAGGCAGGTACGTGACCGCGCCCGGTGTAAAAGCCCTTATGAAAGTGCAGCACAAATTCGCGGAAAGCCGCAGCACGGCGTACTGGAACCTGTTTTCCGCCATGGGCGGCGAAGGGGCCATGACGCGCTGGGTGGACACGGCGATGGCGAGCAAGGACTACACGCATTTCAATTTCCGCGGGGCCTCCAGGGTCGGCGCCCTGTTATATAAAGCGATTATGGATGAATATCAGCAGGCGGATATGTAAACGCCTTTTCCTGGTTTGGTTTTTCATGGGCGGTTGTGCGGCGGCGTTCGCGCAGCGGCATCACCTGTACAACGATTCGAGCTTGCACAGGGTATTCGTTTTGTGGCGGCAAACCCGGGACAGCCTGACCACCTCCCTGCTGCACATCGGCGATTCGCATGTGCAGGCGGGCTTTTTCCCCGATGCGGTGAAAAGCAGGCTGCAGGAAAAATTCGGCGATGCGGGCCAGGGCTGGGTGTTCCCGTACAACCTCGCGGGCACCAACGGGCCGGACGGTTATCGCTGGAGCAGCAATGTACGGTGGAGCGGCGAAAGAATGGTGGAACGGCATCCCGATCACTGGCCGGGCCCCGGCGGCATTACGATCAGCAGGAAGGAAGGGCCGGCGCAGCTGACCTTCACGGGGCAGCCGGTAAAAAAAATGACGTACTGGTACGAAGGAGTGGAGATGGAGCCGGAGCGGAAGGATAGCGGCATCGCGGGAGCGGATCACGATTCGTTGCCGGGGAGTATGGGCGCGCAAAGTTTTGGTGAACGGTTTTATAAAACGGTGGTCGTTGAAGATTCGGCGGGAACAATGATCAAACAGCAATTCCCCGCCGTCAGCCGGGTATACGGTGCGGTGGCGGAGAACGGGCAGCCGGGAATACTGTATCACGCCATCGGCATCAACGGCGCGCAGTGCTCGCATTACAACCAGTTCGACGGGCGCATCACCATCGCGCAGATGCGGATATTGAAGCCGGAACTGGTGATCGTTTCGCTGGGCACCAACGAGGCGTTCGGCGGCGTGTCCGCGATGCAGCTGCGGCAGGAGATCGAAAAAATGACCGGTGAAATGCTGAAGCTGAACCCGGACGTACGTTTCCTCTTCACCACGCCCCCGTCGGGGATGCTGAAAAAACGCTACGTGCCTTATAAAAAGAAAGGCAGCAAACGTACGTACTACCGCGTAAGGTACGTAAAAGTACCGCAGGCCACCACGCTCCGCGACGCGATGATCACGCTGTGCGACGAGCACGGCTGGGCTTACTGGGACCTCTTTGGCGCCATGAAGGCGGACAAACGTTTCGCCCGCGCCTGGAGCCGCGACCACGTGCATTTTAACGCCTACGGCTACCGCCTGCAGGGGCAGCTGCTGGCAGAAGCCATCCTGGCGGCTTACGAACAATGGAACAAAACAAACGTCAAACTATAATCCATGTCTTTTGAAAACCTGAAATCGCTGTTGCTCTACAACAAAGAGGAATTGATCCTCTTCAACAGCGCGTTTTTCCTGTATTTTTTCACCGCTTTCCTGTTTTGCTACCAGCTGGCGCGAAAGAACGAAAGGGCCAGGGTATGGGTGTTCACGCTGTTTTCCCTCTACTTCTTTTATAAAGCCTGCAACGAATACGTGCTGCTGGTGATACTTTCCGCCATCGTGGATTTTTACATCAGCAACCGCATCCATGCCGAAGAAAAAGACGCCGTGCGCAAACGCCTGCTCTGGTTCAGCGTGGTGATCAACGTCGGCATGCTGTGTTATTTCAAATACACCAACTTCTTCATACAGATCGTCAACGACGTGACCTCGGGGCATATCAGCCCGCTGCACCTTATCCTGCCCATCGGCATTTCATTTTATACTTTCGAAAATCTCAGCTACACCGTGGACGTATACCGGCGGGAGATCAAGCCGGTGAACCGTTTCATGGACTACCTGTTTTTCCTTTCCTTTTTCCCGAAGCTGATGATGGGGCCGATCGTAAGGGCGGCCGACTTTATCCCGCAAATCAGGAAACCTTACGTGCTGGGCATGGAGGACGTGGGGAAGGGGATGTTCCTTATCATCAGCGGCCTTTTCAAAAAAGTGGTGCTCAGCGATTTTATCAACCAGAATTTTGTACAGTATATTTTTGACGACCCCGGGCGTTACACCGGCATCGAATGCCTGTTTGCCGTGTATGCGTATGCGTTGGTGATCTACTGCGACTTTTCCGGGTATTCCGATATGGCGATCGGCATCGCCCGCTGGCTGGGCTTCAGGCTGCCGCCGAACTTCGACAAGCCCTACCGGAGCAGCTCCATTACCGAGTTCTGGCGGCGCTGGCATATTTCATTATCGTCATGGCTCAGGGATTACATCTACATCCCGCTGGGCGGCAACCGCAAAGGCACTTTCCGGCAGTACGTCAATTTAATGCTGACGATGCTGATCGGCGGCTTCTGGCACGGCGCCAGCTGGAACTTTATTTTCTGGGGCGGCGTGCATGGCGGGGCCTTGGGCCTGGACAAAGTGTGGGCGCAATGGCAAAAAGCCCGCGGCTGGCTGCGCGGCACCCCGCTGAAAGCCGGTATCTGGAAAGCGGGCGGCATTTTATTCACCTTTCACCTGGTATGTTTCTGCTGGATCTTTTTCAGGATGGAACATTTCAGCGGCGCCTGGACGGTGCTGCGGCAGATCACCCAGGACTTCCAGGGTCATTTGCTGCCCCAGCTGCTGGCGGCTTACCCGCAGGTGTTCCTGCTGATGGGGCTGGGGTATTTCCTGCATTTCCTGCCGCCGGTGGCGGAAAAGAAGCTCGAAAAAGGCCTGCAGCTGATGCCGCTTTGGGGCTCTGTAGCCGTGATGGTGATCTTCCTCTGGTTCCTCAACGAGGTGAAAACTTTGGAACCGATGATACCGATCTACCTGCAATTTTAGGATGTTTTCGTAGTGAACGCATTTAAAATCTGAAGTGTATGCTGTTTTTTTTACATGCGTGTGTACAAACCTGATAATAAGTGAGTACCTTTGCGTCCTAACTTTTGTCTTTAAAGTAAAACTTATGCGTACTGTTACACTGAGGAGAGTCGTGATAACCGGAATGGGAGCTATCACACCGATCGGTAATGATGTGGACACGTTCTGGAAAAACCTGAAAGCCGGGATGAGTGGGGCCGGCCCGATTACCAAGTTCGACACCACTGAATTCAAAACGAAATTCGCCTGTGAACTGAAGGGCCTTGATATA
>CBINIO010000257.1:0-6423 GCA_966250725.1 uncultured Chitinophaga sp. | reverse complement strand
TTTTTATCGATGGCGAGCGCCTGCTGGAAAATGGGGAACGCGCTGTCCGGCCGGTTGTTCCGCCAGTGCGCCAGCGCTTCGGCCACGAGGCCTTCCACGTATGCCGCGCGGTACTTCACGGTGTAAGGATAACGCTGCATCAGCTGGTTGTTGATAGCGTTGGCCTCCGCGTAGTTTTTCATTTCCGTATATACCGACGCTTTTTTGAGCAGCATGTTTTTATTGTCCGGTTGCAGCCGCAGGGCGACATCCGCATAATAGATCGCGCTGTCGTATTGTTTGCGGGCGGATTCGAGATTGACCAGGTGATTGAGCGCTTCCATGTTGCCGGGGTCATTTTCAAGCACCAGCGTAAGCTGGCCTTTCGCCAGCGCGTATTCTTCCGCCTGCATGAACTTCCTTCCGGCGGTGAGGTGCATGTCGGTGATCAGCGAAGTATAACGCCGGTTGCCTGGAAATCTTTGCCGCAGGCTTTTTGCGATGTCCGCCGCTTCGTCGTACTGCCCGGTTTCGGCCAGCACGGCGGCTTTTTTTAGGAGGAAGCGCGGGTTGGAAGGATAGGCGCCGAGCGCGGTGTTGAGCGTTTCGAGCGCGCGCGGATAATCTTTTTGCGTGATGTAAGTGTTGGCCGTCATGTCCAGCGCGGCGGTATCGGCGGGGTTTTCGCGGAGAGCGTTTTCAAATTCCGCCAGCGCGAGATCGTATTGCTGCTGCGCGAGGTAATCGCGGCCGGAAGCAACTTTCAGCCTGATGTACCGCTGGCGCATTTCGGCCGTGGGCGTGCTTCGCAGCAGCTGTTCAGCTACTGTGGCGGCTTCGGTGAACTTGCGGTCGCTTTCCAGCACGTCCAGCCTGAGCGATTGCAGCCGCCGGTCGCCGGGATGGTTCTTCAGCCCTGTATTGATCCAGGCGAGCGCTTCGCGGTACGCGCCGCGCGTCATGCTCAGGCCGATCACTTTGTCCAGCGCTTCGCGGTTGCCCGGGTTTTTTTCGAGAATGCCGCTGTACAGCATATAGGGGTCGGTATTGGCGAACCATGCGGCCGCTTCCATGCGCAGCGAAATGTCCAGGCTGCGGGCCTTTGCATCGCCGGGGTGATATTTAAGCACCTGTTGCAGCACGCCGAGCGCCTCGGGATAATTATGCATGTCCTGCAGCAGGCCCAGCTTGCGCATCAGCAGATCGTAAGAGGAAGGGCTGGCGGCCAGCTGCGCGTTCACCTGTTCCAGCGCGCGGTCGTAGCTGCCGCTGCGCAGGTACATGTTCGTGATGGCGCTCGTGGCTTCCTGGTTGCCCGGCTGCATGGCGAGCGCTTTTTCATAATGCTGCTCCGCCAGCGAAGGAATGCCGCGCTGCCGGTAAAAATGCCCCGCCGTGAGGTAATGCCCGATATACGCTTTGCGCACAGACGTATCCACCGGGAATTTTTCAAGCAGCTCCTCCGCGTACACGTTGCCGCCCTGGAAACGTTCGGTAACGTCGAGAATACCGAGCCTTTTCAGCATAAATTCCCTGTCGCCGGGAAATTGTTTCAGCGCGTCGTCGGTATATTTTTCAGCCTGCGCGTATTGTTTCGTCAACATTTCGATATTGACGGCATAGAGATAGGCGTCGCGGTAATCCGGGCTTTTTTTGATCACCTTGTGCACATACTGGCGGGCGGCGGGAAAGTTGTTGGTAAGCATGTACAACCGGCCCAGCAGCAGCTCCTGGTCGGTGAAATCGGACCGCACTTCGAGCGCCTGCCGGCTGAGGGCGATGGCTTTCTGGTATTGCCCCGCGCGGGTGGCCTGCACGGCTTCCGCGTACAGCTCGTCCGCATCCTTGTTCTTTTTGGTGTTGAATATCTGCGCCTGCGAGGTGATGGCGAGGCTTAGCAAGGTCACTGTCAATATGTAGCTGATCGTTCGTTGCATATGCTGTATGGATGAGTATCTTAAAATCAAGCGGTTTGTACCGTTCTGCGCTGCCCGAATCCCTGCCGCTGCATATTGCCCCAGTTGGATTTTTTCCCGGTGAGAAAAAACCAGTATCCCCGCAACGCAAAAAACACGATGAGCGGATGATAGATGATCGGTTCGAGGAACGCCATCAGGGCCAGCCCCATCACTTCCCGCCAGGACTTGTAATACCGCAGCGTCAGCTGGTCCCAGCAGATGGCGAGGGTGGTGATCATCACGGAATAGAGGTAAACGAACACAAGCAGGATGAGCGCGTAATCCCAGTTGATGCTGTTGGTAACGGCGAGGTACACGTAATACAGCAGCCCGGTGAACTCGATGATGGGCGCGAGGAATTCGAACAAAAGGCTGCAGGGCAGCACCACGAGGCCCATTTTTTTGTACCGCGGGTTGAAGATCATTTTCCGGTGAATGGTAATGATCTCCGCCATGCCGCGGCCCCAGCGGGTGCGCTGGCGGCTGAACACTTTCATATTGGGCGGCCCTTCCGTCCAGCATTGCGTGGTGGGAATATACCGTACGGCGTAACGCAGCTTGTTGTCGATCATGTACTGGCACATGCGCGTTACGATGTCCATGTCTTCGGCGAAGGATTTATGATCATACCCGCCCGCTTTGATGGCGATCTCCTTGTCGAACAGCCCGAGGCCGCCGGACACGTTCGGCACGCAGTTGATCATGCTCCAGCCCATTTTGCCGAGCACGTAAGCGCGGATGTATTCCATTTCCTGGAAGCGCGGCAGCAGCTTGCGCGGCGGGCGCACGCGCACGATCACGCCCTGGTCTATCTCGCAGTCGTTCGCCAGGCGCAGGGTGGCGCCGGCCGCTATCACCCGTACCCCTTCCTCCACGATATGCACGTACCCGCATTCCGGGCAGGGCTCGCCCACCTGCTGCACCTTTTTGTATTCCTCTTCCATAAAAGGTTTGATGAGGCGCAACAAGGTGTCTTTTTCGATGATGCAATCCACGTCCGTACAAAGAAAATAATCGTAAGCGGCGGCGTTGATACCCGCGTTGGACGCGTCAGCCTTGCTTTTGCCGTTTACTTTATCTATCACCAGCAGCTTGTCGTAAGCCACGTTCACGGATTTGAAGAGCCGTTTTACCGGTTGTGTTTTGATGCGTTCGTTATAAGCAAAGGCCACTTCGCGCAGCTCGAATTCATGGATGAGCTTGTCCAGCGTATCGTCCGTACTGCCGTCGTTCACGATGATCACTTCAAAGCGGGAATAGTTGAGGGTAAGCAGGGAGCGCACATTGGAGATGATGGTGACGCCTTCGTTGAAAGCGGGCGCTATCACCGAAATACCCGGCGCCAGCGCGGAGTTGAGCAAGCAGGTGTAATCGGTGTTCCTGTCTTTCCGTTTGAAGCGGATCACGCCGCGGAAGGAAAGCAGCGCCAGCAGGGCGTACATGATCAGCATGGCGAGGCCATAAAAAAAGATCGATGTTTCGTAGAAGTTCCTGAACAGTTCCATGCGCTGTTATTATGGTTAAAATGTCCCGGGAGCCTTGGTGGGCGCCGCCTGGAAGCCGCGGCGCTGCATATTGCCCCAGCCCGCTTTTTTGCCGGTCAAAAAGAAATAATAGCCGCGGAGCGAGAAAAACACGATCAGCGGGTGATAGAGGAAAAACTCGAGGAACGGCGTGAGGCAAAGCAGCGCCACGTCGCGCCAGGAGTTGTAATAACGGAAGGTGATCTGGTCGTACAGGATCGCCAGCGTAGTGATCATGATGGAATAGGTGTATACGAACACCAACAGCACGATGGCCGTGGGCCAGTTGATAAAGCCCATCGCCACCATGGCGATATAATACACGATGCCGGCAAATTCGATGAGCGGCGCCAGCAGCTCGAAGAAAAAGTTGTAGGGGAATACGATCATGCCCATCCGGCCGTATTTCGGTTTGAGGAACATGCTGAAGTGCGCGTGCATCAGCTGTGCGAGACCTCTTGCCCAGCGGGTGCGCTGCCTGCCGAATATTTTCACGGTAGAGGGAACCTCCGTCCAGCAAAGGGTTTTGGGAATGTAACGGATCGCATACGGTATCTTGTTGTCCAATGCGTAGCGGCACATTCTCGTCATCAGCTCCATGTCCTCCCCAAAAGAAGAATGATCGTAACCGCCGCAGCGGATGGCGATCTCCTTGTCGAACAGCCCCAGGCCGCCGGACACATTGGGCACGCAGTTCATCAGCGTCCACCCCATTTTCCCCACTACGAACGCGCGGATATATTCCACTTCCTGGAACCGCGGCAGCAGCTGTTTCGGCGGGCGCACGTCTACCATCACGCCCTGGTCGAACACGTTGGAATTGGCCACGCGCAACGTGGCGCCGATGGCGATCACCCGTCTTTTCTTTTCCTTCATCACGGGTTTGATCAGCTCGATGATCGTGTTCTCGTGCAGCACGCAGTCCACATCGGTACATACAAAATAATCGTACGCCGCCGCGTTGATGCCCGCGTTCACCGCGTCAGCCTTGCTTTTGCCGTTCACCTTGTCGATAATGGTGAGCTTGGCGTAAGCCGGGTCGGTGGACTTGTAGATCTTTTTCACCGGCCGCGTCTGTATTTTGGCGTTGTACGCGAAATCGACGGGCACGAGGCTGAACTCCTTTATCAGCTGTTCCATGCTGTTGTCCGTACTGCCGTCGTTCACCACGATGATCTCGTACCGCACGTATTTCAGGGTGAGCAGCGAGCGAACGTTATAAATAATGGTGAGCCCTTCGTTGTAGGCCGGCGCGATCACCGAGATGCCCGGCGCCAGCGGGGAGGTGAGCAATACGTCGCCGCCCTGGTATTTTTCCGACATCACCCATTTGCGTACCGCGATGAGCGAGCTGATCGCCAGCGCGGCGTACGACACGAGCAGCACCGCCCCGTAAATGAATACGGCCGTTTCGAATACGTTGCCTGTTATTTCCCAGATGCGCTGCATCAGAATTTGATTAATGGGTTCATACAATGTTTGAGGATCAGCCGGTTTTCGGGGCTGGACGTTTCCATCAGCTCTTCCATCAGCCCGCTGCCCTGCGGCTCGGTATTGGTGAGCGATTTGGCGGCATGTTTGCGAAGCTCGAAGTCGGTGGACAGCATAAATTCCTGCTTGAGGAATTCCGTGTGCTTCCCGCTGCCGATGCGGCCGAGCGCTTTCAGTATCTCGATCTGGCAGTTGAGCGGCTGGTTGTTGTAGATGTACACCAGCTTGTCTTCCACGTCGGCTATTTTCATTTTACCCAGGCAGTTGATCGCTTCCGCGCGCAGCAGGTGGTCTTTGGTGTCCAGCAGCTTCAGCACGGCGGGGATAGCTTTAAGCTGATGATAATGCACGACCAGCTTGAGGCAGAAGGAGATCACGCTTTTGTTGTTGGAATAGGTGATCCACTGCGCGAAGTTGGGGATGGCGATGTGGCGGGTGGTGGTGATGATGCGGAAAAGCTCCACCTGATCCCAGGGCAGCAGCGGTTCGGTAGCGAGGTCGAAGAATTTGAAAGGCTCGTTTTTGGAGAGCTTGATATAGGCATGTCTTGCGGCCGCGCGCAGCTCGCGGTTGCGGGAGTTGGTGAGGGGAAGGATGATCACGTCGGCCACGCCTATTTCCATGCTGCTAAGCTCGTTGAGGGCGCGCACCTTGCGGTTCCATTTGCGGGATTTGAGTTTTTTGAAGCTGTCCTTGTCCAGCTCCAGCAGCAGGTAAAGGGTACGGATCTCGTCGCCCATGGCGCCGCGCACGTTGTTGCGGTAGTTAAGCAGGCGGTCGATGAGCACCTGGCGGCCCCAGCGTTTGGAGAATTCCGGCAGGTGGAAGGCCTGCGCGGCCGCTTCGGCGGTCTGGCCGGGCGTTTCCACGCTTTCGGGGTCCTGCGAGAGCACGTTCTCGATCAGCAGGTCGTCTATCAGCTCGTTGAGCTTTACGATCTTCTGGTCGCGCCGCGAGCCGCGGAAGCGGCGGCGGAGGATGGAAAAGTAGGCGAAAATGGTGAGCGTGACGGCCACGAACACAAAAACGATGGCGACCTGTATGATCAGCGGTGCGTAGCGGAATTCAAAGAATATACTCTCCAGTAGGTCTAACAGAGAAAAGCTCATATTGTACTATACGTTTTTCAGTAGGATGGCCGGTTCAGGCGCTTTCTTTATTCAGCAGCCGGCGTATCCGCATCAGCAGTTCGGCGGGCAGCACGGGTTTTTTCAGGAAGTCGTCCGCCCCGAGCTTGACGCCTTCGCTGATCATATCGTCCACGCCGGCGTTGGAAAGCAGTATCACGGGGAGCTGTCTGCCGTCGGGGAGGTTCTTGACGCGGCTCAGTATTTCAAAGCCGTTGGCGTACGGCATCATGATGTCGGTAATGATGAGGTCGAAACCAAACCCGGTATTTTCGAGTATTTCGAAAGCCTCCTTTCCGTTGCGTACGTGATCGACCTGGTATTCGGCCTTTTGAAGAATTCTTT
>CBINIO010000256.1:0-6447 GCA_966250725.1 uncultured Chitinophaga sp. | reverse complement strand
CTTTGCGCGGTAGTATTGTTTCTGTTCTTTGGAAAGGTCAGTTTTCTGCATAAGTTATCGGTTTATGCAAAGAAAACTGCGGGTGATGACAGCCTTATGTCAGGAGTAATGTTTGTCCAGCTCGGTAATCTGCCGGCGCATGAGCTGTTTCAGCTCCAGGGGTTCCATGATGGTGGCGCCGCAGCCCAGCATCAGCAGCCACCGCGAGAAATGGCTGAGACAGCCGTGCATAAAATGCATTTCCACATAACCGGGCCCGGCCGTTTCCTGCACGACGCCGTAATAATATTTCTGCTCGCGGATGTATCGGGCGGTATCGTTCGAAAAGCGGACCTTTACCAGCTGGGGCTGCTCCTTTTCGGCGCGGAACTCCTGCGAGATGTATTCCTGCAGGCTCATCCGTTTGCTTTTGTCAAAGGCCTGGTCGGTGAGGTAAAGGTGTTTGATGCGGTCCGCGCGGAAGTCGCGGTAATCGTTCCGGAGCCGGCAAAAGCCGATGAGGTGCCAGCTGCTGTTCATATGAAAAATGCCGATGGGCTCTATTTCGCGGCGGCTCACGGAATCGCTGTGAAAGGAATAATATTCCATGGACAGCACGCGCTGCCGCGCGACGCCGTCCTGTATGTCCGTAAGAAAGCGGTTGGGGAACTGCTCGTCCGCGGCCCCGCCGGGACTCCGAAGCACGGCGATGTTATCGTCCAGCGATTCCAGGAAGTCTTTGTCGCTGCCGCGCAGCACCGCGCGTATCTTTTGCATGGCGTTGCTGAACTGCTGCTGGTTGGAGCGGTCGCTGTGCTTTTCCATGAGCTTTTCGCCGGTGAGCAGGGCGGCGGCTTCGCTGCGGTTGAACATAACGGGGGGAAGATGGTATCCGTCAACGATATAATACCCTGTGCCGGCCTCGGAGCCGATGGGTACGCCGGCCTCCATGAGGGCCTTTACGTCGCGGTATACGGTGCGGAGGCTCAGGTTGTAACGGTCGGCGATCTCCTGTGCCTTTACGATCTTTTTCCCCTGCAGCTGGACAAGTATAGCGGTTAAACGGTCGATGCGGTTCATAGGGTAAATTTACATTTTCCCCCTCTCCGGGGGACAACCCGCCGGAATATTTTTGCCGGGTTTAAACTATTGTCCTTTTAAAAGGTCAAAAAACGTGACGCCGGGAAAAAAGATGTTTCAACGCACATGTTTTATATAATAAGGACGTCTAACATTCATAGAACACAACTAAAGATATTTTCATAATACTAGTTGCTGTTACAGCATATAGTTAGGTTAAATGGTAAAGCCCTGGCAATTCCTTGCCGGGGCTTCTTTTTTGCTTCTTTACCAGGAACCTGCGCCGGTTTCCCCGTGACTATTCCGCATATCTTCAATAACAACCTTTTAACATTTTTACCTGTGCCTGCGCGCTACCTTTGATGCGGCGCCTGGGAGCGATTTATTCTGTGGATTATGCGACCAGCGCGCTATTTGGAGCGTATTACCGGGCCTGAAGTTCGTTTCGGGCCCGCTTTTTTATACCTATCCCGCAAAATCATTAACGAGCTGTTAACAATTGTTGCTATTTTGTGTTATTAATTCCGGCCGGCCGCCAAGATAAATTGGAGTGTTAGACCCTGGCCCGATATTTATCGGGCCAGTCAACATTCTTTTTTGTTAATGAATTGTTGTCGATAAAAAGGTCGGAAAATGTGAGTATTTATTCAAATGAATGATAATCAATATGATACTGGCGAAATCGTACGGCTGTAATGTGTTGATGGATTGTAAAAAAATACGTATCTTCTGCCGGTCAATTGTTTGTAATCATGATCAGCCAGTGGTTTAACATCATCAAAAAGACAGGCCTTTCAGCGGAAATGAAAGACGACGACGGCAGGAAGATCATGGTCGTTAACTCATTCAGTTTCCTGACCGCCCTGTTGTGCACCTTTTGCGGCGTATCGCTCGCCGCTCTCTCCGGCGACTATACGATCCTTTATACCGCGATGGGATTCGTGTGCGGTTTCCTGTCCATCTTGCTGCTCAACCGGAAGAAAAAATATTCCGCCGCCAAGTTCGGCCTCATGTTCGTGTTCTGCATGGTGATGCTGTATTACGGCGTTACTTTCGGTGAAAGCACACAGGTGCATTTCCTCGGCCTGTTCCTCATCGGCGTGCCGCTGCTCATTTGCTCCCCCGCGGAAAAAGACCTGCGTTTCGTCTGTCTCGTGCTTATCCTCACCTGTCTCGTGCTGCTCGAAACGAACTATTATTTTATGGTGATAGAACCGATGGAAATGAGCCGGGGCACGACCTTTATGTTCCGCTGGCTGATCATGTCCATCGTGCTGCTGCTGAACGGCGTTGTGATCAGCTTTTACCAGGCCAACATCAGCGGGCTGGTGAAGCAGCTCAATAAAAGGAACGATTCGCTGAAAAAGAAGAACGAGCTGGTGATGAACCAGGAAGCCGAGCTGGCCGCCGCCTATACAAAGCTGGAAGATTACAACGCCTCGCTGGAAACGGAAGTGCGCAACCGCACGATGGAGCTGCGCAAAAGCAATATGGCGCTGGAATCGATGCTGGTGAACCTCCGGGACAGCAACACCCAGCTCCGCGACCAGGACCGCCAGCTGAAAGAATACGTAGCGAAGCTGGAATCGCTCCGGCAGGACCTGGTGCAGGCCCGCGACGAAGCGCAGCGCGCCAACGCCGCCAAATCCGCTTTTCTCCGCGAGATCAGCCACGAGATACGGAACCCGCTCAACGCCATTATCGGCATCAGCTACCTGCTGATCAACGAGCAGGGCAACCGCAACAAGATCCCCCGCAGCATCGTCCACCTCGTCAACAACATCCACAACAGCAGCCAGAACCTGCTCGAGATCGTTAACAACGTGCTGGAGCTGGCCCGCATAGAGGCCGGCAAAACGGACGAGCTGCATCCGGAACCGTTCGCCCTGCGCGAATGGGTGCGCAGCGTGGTGAACATTTGCCAGGAAGCTTCGCGCGTAAAAGGCGTGACGCTGCAATTGCAGGTGGACCACAAGCTGCCCGGCGAAGTGGTGGGCGACCGGCTGCATCTTACGCAGATACTCAACAACCTGCTGGGCAACGCGCTTAAATTTACCCCCGGCGGCAAAAAGGTGACGCTGAATATTTACCAGCAGAACGAGGCGCAGTGGTGCATCCGCGTAGCGGACGAAGGCGTCGGCATCCCGAAGGAAAAACAGAAACTGATCTTCCAGCCGTATGAACAGGCGGACGATTCCATACACCAGCAGTTCGGCGGCACAGGGCTGGGACTTACCATTTCAAGACGTATTACGGAACTGATGGGCGGTGTTATCGAGGTATGGAGCGAACCGGGGAAGGGCGCGGCCTTTACCGTTACGCTGCCGCTGGTAGTGGAAACAAAAACGGAAACCGCGCCTGCGCCCGCGCAGCAGGACGACCGCAAGGAATACGCCGCTTTCTCCCCGGACAAATCGGTGTTGCTGATGGAAGACAGCGAGATCAACCAGATGATCATGGAACGTTTCTTTTCGCATCTCGGCGTTCAGCTCCGGATAGCGGGCAACGGCGAAGAAGGACTGCGTATGGCGCGCGAGAATCTCCCCGATCTCATCGTCATGGACATGCATATGCCCAAGCTCTCCGGCAACGAAGTGATCCGTTTCCTCCGCGAAGACCCAGCGCTGCGGCACATCCCCGTGATCGCCATTTCCGCGGACGCTTTCCACGAGCAGCAGAAAGAAGCGCTGGACGCCGGCGTGAACGATTACCTGATCAAGCCCGTCGAATTCGACCGGTTGTATTCGGTGATGGACAAATACCTCAGCAAAGAGACGCCTTATCCCCTGCGGATCATCAGGGCTTCGTGAAAGGCGTGGCGTACAGATCGTCATCAGGGTTTCAACAAAAAGTTCAGTATCGGCCAGCGGCTTCTCATACCGCAGGCACGCCCTCATATTCCACTCTTTCGATCACTCCTTCGTCATCCGGTTTTGCTTTGCGCACGGGGTTCACCGTCCAGTATTCCATCTCTTCCGACGGAAGCGAGTAATTGAGAATGCGCCGGATGCCTTCGTCGGGAAGAGCCGGATCAAGCCATTCCTTTTCATATTCCACCGGCAGTATCAGCGGCATGCGGCCCGCGTGGTCGCCGCCGTTGTGAATGCGGCGCATCAGGTCGTTGGCGTCGCGGGTGAGCAGGGTGAAAGTGCCCGGCAGCTCGCCCGTTTCGGGATTGGGCAGATGCGAGTAGTTATACAAGCCGGCGATAAAAAAGATATCGCGGTGGCGCAGGCGGATGTAATACGGCACCTTGTTTTTCCTGCCGGGTATCTCATGATGCTCAAAAAAGCCGGTGGCGGGCACGAGGCACCGGCTGCGCCGGATGCGGCTCCAGTAAGCGTTTGCGTCCAGCACTTTTTCCGAGCGCGCGTTCACCATCCATTTACGGCCTTTCCTGACCTCTTCGGGCGTTTTCATGTAATGCGGGATCACGCCCCATTCAAATTTCATGAGCTTCAGCATGCCGTCGTTATGCAGCACTACGGGCCATTTCGGGTATGCCTGCGCTACTTTGTGAAAGGTGGGCTCAAAGTGGATGTCCAGCGCGCCCATGTTTTGCAGTTCGGGCAGGTAGTCGAATACGGATTCGATGCTGGCGGAGAATGAAAGGTCGTAACACATGGCGTTATATTTTTTCTATTTCAGACAGCGGGATATGATAATCCTTTTTCAGGGTGATAAAAAGCTCGCCGAAGCGGATGAAAAGGTCCGCGGACGCGTTTTCCCGCCCAATGCCATTCGCCCGCATAAAACGTTTTACGGCGGCGGCGAGCAGGGGGCCGGGCTTCCATTTTTTCTCCCGCAGCAATGCCGCGTACACCGCATAACCTTCCGGCTGCGTGGCGGCATGGTATAGTTTTTCTTTATCGGCGGGATCGTTTATATCGTATATGCGTCGACGTTTGTCCGCGGCGATGGCGGCATAATGCGCGTTGGCTTCGTTTGCGGTGCGGTAATGCGAAACAAGCAGCGCTTCTTTTACGCCTGGGCGCATGCCGCGCGGGTACGAAGCCAGCACGAAGTAGGTATGGCCGGCCTGGACGAGCCCGTCCAGCACCGCGATCTGTAATATGGCGAGCGGGTTGTGCACTGTATGTTATTTTGAAACGGGGGCTTTTGAACAGGCGCTGTGTGTTAGGAAGAAAGCGCCTTTCGCAGCTGGCATAGTACGGCGAATCTAGCTAAAAACATTGGCATTTCAGGCAAAGTGCCGTACGATCGCAGCGGCCAGCTGCTCCACCAGCGCCTCGTTCACGGGTTCGCCGGTGGTGACGGCGCGGAGGTTGTCCTCTTCGTCCGGCTCGAAAGAAATGCGGCTGCCGGGAAGGTCGATGTGTAAGGAAACGGAATAACCCCTGGTATAAGGAGTGACCTGGTAAACCTGGTCGTTGACGGTAACGGAAAACGGTTCCATAGCGCGAATATCGGTATTCCGGGCGGGTTTTGCCCCGTAAAAGGCGCAGGCCCGGAAAACCGGGCCTGCCAGCGGTCAACGCGCCAGAAGGCGGTTGATCGTGTCGGTTAACTCGAATGGGCAGAAAGGCCGGACAACAGTTTCATCCGCGTCGATGCCGAACCAGCTGCCGACGGTGCCGGTAAGGAAGGCCGCGGGTATAATAGCGAGAACGGGAAAGGGGCGGAGCTGCCTTTGGGATTGCAGTGCGGCGGTCATTTCCTGCAAATGCGGGAACGGCAGCTTCAGGTCCGCGATCACCAGATCGTAACCGTGCGCCTGGAGCAAAAGCGCGGCTTCCTTCCCGTTATAGGCAAGGTCCGCATCATGGCCCTCTTTCTTTAAAAGCAGTTCTATCACATGAATCATCAGCAGATCATCCACGATTACCAAAATCCTTTTCATATACAAAACATGGTTCATCCACACAGCATGTTCAACTGGACATAACCTCGCCCTTCCGGGCGCTTACCGGTGTATTCTTATGCTGCTAAAATGGATTATTGATTACTTAGAGACGCGTATACAGGTATACTGGTGCTTTCATGGCCGGGCCAAAGGTGCAGGGAGTATACGGTTAAATTACGAAATGACATTTGCATATACTGTGCCAAAATCGACTTTGGTTAATGGGCATTAACGTTTGTGCGTTTGTGTCAGTAGGAAATGACCGGCTGCCTTTTTATCTTTGCTCCCGAGTTCTTTACTTTTATTCATTCTTTCCACAGCGTGGCAGGCGGTGAAAACCGCCTTTAATAAGGAACCGTGTGCAAATCACGGGCTGTCGCGCAACTGTAAGTAACGTACCTGAATTATCGTCAGCAATGTCCATTGCCCCCGACCTGAACGGGGTGAGAAGGACGTCGATACTGTTACGAGCCAGGATACTTTCCCGCTGTGTAAGACAAATGCTTTAGCGATTTGAAGCAGTA
>CBINIO010000255.1:0-6447 GCA_966250725.1 uncultured Chitinophaga sp. | reverse complement strand
GCCGGGTGACGACCGGCACCAGCCAGTACAGCAGGAAGGCCGCTATCGGGGTGAGAAGCCCCAGGAGTACGCCGAGTGATAATTTGTCTTGTTTCAACATGGTCATAGGATTATTGGAATTGCCATTCGTTTTGCAGCTTTTCCTTCAGGCGGTGGTCCGTAAGGTCGAACTGAACGGGCACAATGGATGTATAGCCGTTTTCGAGCGCCCACACATCGGTGTCGCTGCCGGGGTCCTGGTTAAAGAACTCGCCGGTGAGCCAGTAATATTTTTTGCCGTTCGGGTCCCTTCTTTCGTCGAACTCTTCCTTCCATTTCGCATTGGCCTGCCGCGCCAGCCTGATGCCTTTGTAGCCGCCGTCCGGCACGTCGGGGATATTTACGTTGAAGAGCGAATGCGGCGGCAGTTCGGTTTCCAGCATCTTTTGCGTTACTGCGCGCGCCACCCGCCGCGGCACGCTGAAATCCGCCTCGTAATCGTAATTGAGAAAAGAAAAGCCTACGGACGGGATGCCTTCTATGGCCGCTTCCATGGCGGCGGACATGGTGCCGGAGTAAATGATGTTGATGGAATGGTTGGCGCCATGGTTGATGCCGCTCACGCAAATGTCCGGGCGGCCGCTGAGTATCTTGTCACGCGCGAGCTTCACGCAGTCCACCGGCGTGCCGGAGCAGGTCCATGCTTCGATGCCTTCGAATATGTCCACCTGGTTCAGCCGCAGCGGCGATCCGAGCGTGATGGCGTGCCCTTTGCCGGACTGCGGGCTGTCCGGCGCTACCACTACTATTTTTCCCAGCGGCTTTACCGCTTCGATCAGGTGGCGGATGCCCGGCGCGGTAATGCCGTCGTCGTTCGTTACAAGGATCAGCTTTTCCTTCTTCACTGCTATTACTTTTGTCAACAAATTTACAAGCAAGGATTTAGAAATCCCGCTTATTTACAGATCGGCTTTTTTCATTTTGTACCAGGAAAGGAATGTGAACAGCGCGATGTAACACCATGCGATGAGCGCGTAAGCGGTCTTGGACGGGCCGGGGCCGCCTTTGCGCATCATGTCGCGCACGCGGTCGAACATGCCGGGGATCAGCCTGTCCGTGCATTCCAGCGGCAGGTACGCGCCGGTGTGGTACTTCACCTTAAAATCCAGCAGGCCCGCGATGGCGAACTCGCCGACGTACACGTACATGATGTATACGCCGATGGCGATGCCGGCCCTTTTCATGTAAGCGCCGAGAAAAAACGCCATGGACAGGTAAGTGAGGCTTTGCGTGAAGGTGTACCAGATGAAGATCATGCCGTCGGTCACTTCCCCTTCCCCGTTCTTCAGGCCGAACACCAGCGCCGTTACGGCTATTACCAGCGTGATGAAGAGCGAAGCGGTGAGCAGCACGCCGAACTTGGCGTTGATGTATTCGTTCCTGCTCCAGCCGTCGATAATGTTCTGCCGGATGGTGCGGAAATTGTTCTCGTTGGTGAGAAAAATGATCAGCATGATGCCGATCACCGGCGTGGCGAGGCTTCCCGTCCATGCGGCCGTGTCCCAGATCTTAGGGAACGTGAAGGCGTTCAGGAACCGGGCGATCATTTCGTTGGTGGAGTTCAGTATGCTTTCGAAGGCCCATGTAAGCAGCGGCACGGCTATTACGAACAAACCGGAGAGTATCCAGAAGGTGCGGTACGCTTTTACTTTGAGCCATTCTATCCTGAGTAATTGTATCATGCGCGGGTGAGGGTTGAGGGGGATCAATTGGTGAGTTCGATAAATCTTGCTTCGAGGCTTTTGCGTTTTACGGCAAGGTAGTTGAGCGTGACGCCTTTTTCAAAACAGGCGCGGTTGAGCTGCTCGGCCGTTTGCCCGTTCTCAAATATCACCTGTATGCCGCCGTTGTGCCGGCGAAGGCTTTTCAGCCCTGGCATGGCGCTCAGCAAGGCTTCCAGCTGCGCGAGGTCTGCGGCCGCCACTTCCAGCGTATCCTCGTTCGCCAGCACTTCGTCCACATGCCCGGCCGCAACGAGATTGCCTTTTTTGAGGATGGCCACATGCGTGCAGACCTTCTCCACTTCGTCCAGCAGGTGGCTCGCCATGATCACGGTGGTGCCTTCCTTGCCGAGGTTGCGGATCAGCTCCCTGATCTCCGCGATGCCGGCGGGGTCCAGGCCGTTGGTGGGCTCGTCCAGCAGCAGCACTTCCGGCCGGCCCAGCAGCGCGTTGGCGATGGCGAGGCGCTGTTTCATCCCGAGGGAAAACGTGCTGAACTTCGAATCTTTCCGCTCCCACAGCTCCGTGATGCGCAATACGCGTTCGATGTCGTCGTGCCCCCGGCCTTTGATGGCCGCGTTGATCTGCAGGTTGCGCACGGCGGAATAATAGTGGTAAAAGTTGGGCGTTTCCAGCAGGGCGCCGATGCGCTTGCGCAGCTCCGCCTGCGGCGGCTGGCCGAACCAGCTGTAAGTGCCGGCGTTGGCCTTCAGCACGTCCATGATAATGCCGAGCAACGTCGTTTTGCCGCTGCCGTTAGGTCCCAGCACGCCGAACACGCTGCCCTCCGGTACGCTGAACGATACGGATTTGAGCGCATGAATGGGGCCGTAGTGCTTGGACACTTGCTGAAGGGACAGGATCTGCTTTTTTTCCAATGTGATTATATTAGATTCTTTGCAATATATAACTAATTACGCACCGGCTTGCCTGTTTTTAGCACGCTTTGCAGCCTTTCGAGGGTTTTTCTTTCGCCGCTCAGGCTGAGGAAGGCTTCCCTTTCCAGGTCGAGCAGGTATTGTTCGCTGACGAGCGTGGGCTCCGACAGGTCGCCGCCGCACATCACGTAGGCCAGCTTCCGCGCTATTTTGGCGTCGTGCTCGGAAATATAGTTGGCGAAATGCGTGGCGTTCACGCCGGTGAGTATCGCGCCGAGGGCGGAGCGGCCCAATACGCGGATGTCCGTGCGTTCGATGGGGCGTACATATCCCGCCTCCGCCAGCTCAATGGCCTTTTCTTTGGCGTCCGCGATCACGCGGCTCTGGTTCAGGCTGATGGCGTCGGTGCCCTCGCGCAGCAGGCCCAGCTCGAACGCTTCCTGCGCGGAAGTAGCCACTTTGGCCTGCGCAATGGTGAGGTAACGTTCCTGCAGGATGGGATTTTCTATCCGTCCTTCGCGGTATTCGTCGGAGGCTCGGAGCGTTAGCTCCTTGGTGCCGCCGCCGCCGGGTATCAGGCCCACGCCCAGCTCCACCAGCCCGATGTAGGTTTCAGCGCCGGCCTGCACATGGTCCGCATGCAGGCTCATTTCGCAGCCGCCGCCGAGCGTAAGGCCGTGCGGGGCCACTACTACGGGTATGGAGGAATAACGGAGACGCATGGTGGTTTTCTGGAACAGGCGTACGGCCATGTCCAGCTCGTCGTATTCCTGCTCGGCCGCCAGCATGAAGATCATGCCTACGTTGGCGCCCGCGGAGAAGTTGGCCGCGTCGTTGGCGAGTATGAGACCGCGGAAATCCTTCTCCGCAACGTCTATCGCCTTATGCACGCCTTCCAGCACCTCGCCGCCGATGGTGTTCATCTTGGTTTTCCATTCGAGCGACACGATACCGTCGCCGAGGTCGTATAGGTTGCAGGCGCTGTTTTTCCAGATGATGCTGTTGGAATAATTTTCGAGGATGATGAACGCGTCCTCGCCGGGAATCGCTTTGTAGGCTTTGGTGGCGAGGTCGTAATAATATTTTTTGCCGTTCTCTATTTTGTAGAAGTGCGTCACGCCGGCCGCCAGCATCTCTTCCACCCAGGGCGCCACGGTCAGGCCCTTGGCCCTGATCGTTTTGATGCCGGCGTCCACGCCCAGCAGGTCCCAGGTTTCGAATGCGCCGATCTCCCAGCCAAAGCCCGCTTTCATGGCATCGTCCACTTTATACAGGTCGTCCGCGATCTCGGGGATACGGTGAGAGATATACGAAAATAACCTTGCATGGAACGCCTGGTAGAACTGTCCCGCCTTATCCTGCGAAGCAGCCAGCATCCTGATGCGCTGCTTCAGGTCTTCAATGGGTTTGGCCGCTTCAACGCTTGCGAATTTCGCCTTCGTTTTCGGTCCGTATTCCATCGTATTCAGGTCGAGAGTAAGAATTTCTTTCCCGCCCGCGCCTTTGGTCTTTTTATAAAAACCCTGCCCGGTCTTGTCGCCGAGCCAGTTGTTCTCCACTACTTTCTGCAGGAAGGGCGGTATCTGCATGATGTCGCGCGCTTCGTCGTTAGGACAGTTTTCCGCCACGCCTTTCGCCACTTTCACCAGCGTGTCGATGCCCACCACGTCCGCGGTGCGGAAGGTAGCGGATTTCGGGCGGCCGATAACGGGGCCGGTGAGCGCGTCCACCTCGTCGATGCCGAGGCCCATTTCCTGCATGATGTGAAAGATCGCCATGATGGAAAATACGCCCACGCGGTTGGCGATGAAGGCCGGCGTGTCCTTGCACAGCACGGTCGTTTTACCGAGATGCAGGTCGCCGTAATGCATCAGGAAGTCGGTTACGGCGGGATCGGTATGCGGCGTGGGGATGATCTCCAGCAGCCGCAGGTAACGCGGCGGGTTGAAGAAGTGCGTGCCGAGAAAATGTTTTTTAAAATCCTCGCTGCGGCCTTCGGCCATCAGGTGGATGGGAATGCCGGAAGTATTGGAAGTGATGAGCGTGCCGGGTTTGCGGAACTGCTCCACCTGCTCGAATATTTTTTTCTTGATGTCGAGATTTTCCACCACTACTTCTATCACCCAGTCGCAACCGGCGATGGATTTCATGTCGTCGGTGAAATTGCCGGTCTGGATATGCCGGGCGGCCTCTTTGGAATACAGCGGCGAGGGGTTCGATTTGATGGCGGCCTGCAAAGCCTCGTTCACGATCCTGTTCCTTACAGCGGGATGCTCTGTCGTTAGTCCTTTGGCCTTTTCCGCGTCGCTGGGCTCTTTTGGCACGATGTCCAGCAACAATACCTTCACGCCAACGCCCGCAAAATGACAGGCGATCCTTGAGCCCATTACGCCTGAACCCAGCACTGCTACTTTGTTGATCCTTCTTTGCATAATATTTCCGCTTTAGAATAATGAATTTAGCATTTTTATCGGTTGAACGGTGCGCGGAAACGAAAAAAGGCTGACCCGCGGCCAGCCTTTTCCCTGTATTTTTTTTCGTGCTCAGCTTACGCCGCTGCCGGGCGCTACGGCCTGGTCAGGACTTACGAACACGAGCTTTCCGTCTTTGTCTTCGGCCATCAGTATCATGCCCTGGCTTTCGATGCCTTTCATCTTGCGCGGCGCCAGGTTGGCCACCAGCGTTACCTGTTTGCCGACGATAGCTTCGGGCGCATAATGCAGCGCGATGCCTGACACTACGGTGCGCTGCTCCGTGCCGAGGTCTATCGTGAGCTTCAGCAGCTTGTCCGCCTTCGCCACTTTTTCCGCGTGGGTGATGGTGCCTGCTTTCAGCTCCAGTTTGGCGAAGTCGTCGTACTGGATCTCCGCTTTCGCGGCCGCGGCTTCTTTCACGGGCGCGGCGGCGGGCTGTGCGGCGGCGGACTGCTTTAATCCCGCATGCAGCTTGTCCACCTGCGCTTTCACCTGTTCGTCCTCGATCTTTTTGAACAGCAGTTCGGGCGCGCGCAGGGAATAGCCCACGCTTACAAGCTTCATGCTGCCGGCGTTCTCCCATTCCAGCATGCGGTCCACCACTTTCAGCATATGACAGATCTTCTGCGCGGTAAACGGCAGGAAAGGATTGACGAACACGGCGAGATTGGCGGTCAGCTGCAGGCAAACGTGCAGGCAGTTGTCGATCAGCTGCTGGTTCTGCGCCTGCAGCTCGGGCGTTTTGGCGAGTATCCAGGGTTGTTTTTCCTGGAGGTAGCGGTTGCCTTCGCGCGCCACGTTCATCACTTCGTTGAGCGCGTCGCGGAAGCGGAAGGTTTCCAGCGATTCGGAGATCTTCATCTTCGCGTCCTGCAGCATGGCGTACACGGCATCGTCCGCCGCGTCCTTTACGTCGGCGTGCATGGGCGGCACCTTTCCGCCGCAGAGCTTGTGCATCAGCACCATCGTGCGGTTCACGAAGTTGCCGAGGTTGGCTACCAGCTCGTTGTTATTGCGGTCCTGGAAATCCTTCCAGGTAAAATCGTTGTCCTTCGTTTCGGGCGCGGTGGCGCACAGCACGTAGCGCAGCACGTCCTGCTGGTCGGGGAAGTCCTTGATATAATCGTGCACCCACACGGCCCAGTTGCGGGAGGTGCTGACCTTTTCGCCCTCGATGTTGAGGAACTCGTTGGCAGGCACGTTGTCAGGCACCACGAAGCCGCCGTGGGCTTTGAGCATGGCGGGGAAAATGATGCAGTGGAACACGATATTGTCCTTCCCGATAAAATGGATCAGGCGGGTATCTTCCTTACACCAGTAATCGGCCCAGTTCTC
>CBINIO010000254.1:0-6454 GCA_966250725.1 uncultured Chitinophaga sp. | reverse complement strand
AGTGGTGAGTTGGCTTCCACCCCGGCGAAGCCTTAAAAAACTACTCCTCATTATGAAGATCTCCGCGATCATCATTTTTACTGTATGCATGCAGGCCAGCTACTCCGTGCGCGGGCAGAACACGATTTCCGTCAAACTATCCCGTACCAACCTCGAAAGGGCCTTCTCACTGATCGAGCTGAAGTCGGAATACCGCTTTGTGTACAACGACGATCATCTTCCGCTTACCCGCCGGGTAAGTCTCGACGCCAAAAACTGGACGATCGGCAAAGTGCTGGACGAGATGCTGAGCAACACCAACCTCAGCTACCGCCTGATGCCCAACAACCTCGTAGTGATCGCGCCCGCGGGCAACGAACGCAAGGACGTAACGGTGAAAGGCAGGGTGACGAGCCCCGCCGGCGAACCGCTGCAAATGGTGAGCGTGCGCCTGAAAAATACCAACATCGGCACTTTCACCAACGAAAAAGGCGACTTCGAGCTGAAGGTGCCGGAAGAAGGCATTCTTGTATTCAGCTACGTGGGTTACGAACCGCAGGAGCTGCCGGTGAACGCCGGTTCTTCCATGCAGGTGAAGCTCGAGCCTTCCTCCAATTCCATGGAAGAGGTGATCGTAGTGGGTTACGGCACACAGCGCAAGATCAATGTAACCGGCGCCATCGACCAGATCGGCGGCAAGCAGCTCGCCGAAAGGCCCATCGCCAACGTATTCCAGGGCCTGCAGGGGCTTAGTCCCGGTTTGAACATCACATACTACGGCGGCCAGCCGGGGCAAACGCCCACTATCAACGTGCGCGGCTTTACCTCCATCAACGGCGGCGCGCCGCTGGTGATCATCGACGGTATCGCTTCCGCCACGGACGACCTGCTGCGGCTCAACCCGGCAGACATCGCGTCCATTTCCGTGCTCCGCGATGCCGCCTCCGCGGCCATATACGGCGCCCGCGCCGCTTACGGCGTATTGCTCGTTACCACCAAAGAAGGCGCCTCCGGCGGCCGGCAGGTGCTTTCCTACAGCAACTATTTCGCAAAAAGCAGGCTCACCGTATTGCCGGTGCCCGTTACCGACCCGTACATCTATTCCCGCGTGCTGGAAACTTCCACCGACAACACGCCCTGGGATTACGTGAACTACAGCGACGACCATTACGCCTGGGCCAAACAACGTTCCGAAGACCCGTCCCTTCCCGAAGTGCGCGTTGACCCCACCGATCCCAACAAATGGGCTTACATGGGCAGCAACAACTGGAACGATTATTTCTTCAGCAAAACCAGCCCTTCGCAATATCATTCCATCTCGCTCAACGGCTCCGCCGAAAACGGCCGCAAGCTGCCGGTGGCTTACCTCCTGAGCGCCGATTATACCAAGGAGAACGGCCTGAACAAACTGACAAAAGACGACTGGGACCGCTTCGGTCTTCGCGGCAAGCTGAACCTGAAACCGCTGAAATGGCTGAGCGTAGACAATAACCTGAACGTATACCAGACACGCAGGACGCAGCCCACCGTTTCCATCACGGACATCTATTACCTGCAGCCTACCGATGTGGCGAAAAACCCAGACGGCACCTGGGCGAACACCGGGGCGGGCAATCTCGCGGCAAGGCTGACGGAAGGCGGCGGCCGGCAGGACACGCGTTTCGGCTTCCAGAACATCGCGAAAGCCACCGCCACTTTCCTCGACGGCGATCTGCAGGTCACCGGCGACGCCAGCTTCAAGCGCGAGCTGTGGAAATACCATACGGACAGCAAAAAATACAATATCGGTTACGGGCCCAATGACATCCGCCAGATAGGCGGCGCGGGTTATGTAACGGAGAATTACGGCAACATCAACCACGATGTGTTCGACCTGTTCGCCAACTACAACAAAACCCTCGGCAAACACGCCATCAAGCTGCTGGCGGGCTACAACCAGGAAAGCTACAAGTGGCTGCTCGTCACTTCCTCCCGTACCGGCATTATTTCATCGAGCCTGCCGTATATCGGTCTTACCAGCGGTGAAAGCTCCATTACCGTGCCCTTCGGCAACGACTGGAACTACGCCATCCGCAGCTATTTCGGCCGCGTGAACTACACTTACAACGACAAATACATCCTTGAGCTGAACGGCCGCTACGACGGTTCTTCCCGCTTCCCGGCCAGCAGCCGCTGGGGCTTTTTCCCGTCTATTTCCGCGGCGTGGGTCGCCAGCGAGGAAGCTTTCATCAAAAACAACATCCCCCAGCTGAGCACGCTGAAGCTGCGCGCTTCCTACGGCGACCTCGGCAACCAGAACGTGGATTACTTCGGCTATATGCAGCTGTTCCCGAAAGACGACCAGTCCAACTACCTGATCGGCGGCAATACCATTCCCGTGATCACCGGCTCGCCCTCCCTGACGGTGGACCCGCGTACCTATACCTGGGAAAGGGTGACCACCACCAACGTAGGCGGCGACATCGGCGTGCTGCAGGATAAAATACTGGTGGGTTTCGACTACTTCATCCGCAACACCACCGGCATGCTCACCGCCGGCCAGGAGCTGCCCGCGGTGCTCGGCACTTCCGTGCCCAAGCAGAACGCGGCGGACCTCGCCACCAAAGGCTGGGAGCTTTCGTTCAACTACCGCGATCATGTGAACGTCGGCGGCAAACCGCTGAACTTCTCCATCCGCGGCATCGTTTCAGACTCGCGTTCAAAGATCACCCGCTACAGGAACGATCAGAAGCTGCTCAGCAATTATTACGAAGGACAGGAGATCGGCGAGCTGTGGGGCCTTACCAACGACGGCTCGTTCAAGGACGCGGCCGAGATCGGCAAGCTCGACCAGAGCGACCTCGTACCCTGGGGCGCGATAGACGTGGTGCCCGGCTGGCCCAAATACAAGGACTTCGACGGCAACGGCAGGATCGAAAGAGGCTTCAGCGCCAACGATCCCAAAGACCTCCGCGTGATCGGCAACACTTCGCCGCGCTACCGTTACGGCATCAACCTAGATATGGACTGGAACGGCATCGATCTCGCCGTGTTCCTGCAGGGTATCGGCAAAATGGACTATTATCCCCACCACTATCTCTACTGGGGCCCGTACCAGCAGCCGTACGCCAACATCTACCCCTGGAACCTCGACTTCTACAGGGGCGAAGCCGACAGCGACGCGGACCGCGCCAAACATTCCGCATCGTACATCGCCGCAGGGCTGGCGGACGCCAATACCAACGCGTTCTTCCCCGTGATGCAATCGTGGCTGGCGGACAACAACTACACCAACAGCGGCGGGCGTACGGGTCTTGACATGCCGCAGACCAAATACCTGCTCAACGCGTCATACCTCCGCATCAAGAACGTAACGCTCGGCTATACGCTGCCCAACTCGTTCACCAAACGCTACAAGATCAACCGCCTGCGCGTGTTCTTCAGCGGCGAGAACATTTTCGAGTTCTCCTCCATCAAAAAATACCTCGACCCGGAATCCATCACGGACGGGTATGGATGGGAATACCCTTACCAGCGTAAATATGCCGCCGGCATCAACCTTGACCTGTAATGTGGATGTGTAAACCGTAAACGAACGAACATGAAAAAATTACCGATATATTTAATCACGGCGCTTGCATTGGGAACATCCTGCAACAAGGACTTCCTCAACCGCTACCCTGAAACGGCCATCACGCCGGAAGTATTTTTCAAAACGCAGGAAGACCTCGCCCTGTATATGAACGGCATGATGTCGCAGCCCGGCATCGGCATGTACCTCAACGACCAGAATACGGACAACAGCGCCACTACCGCCGCCGTGGAAATGAAAACCATCATGACCGGCACGCCCACCGCCGTGAATATTACATCCGGCTGGGACTGGGGACGCCTGCGCAATCTCAACTACTTCCTGGAAAAATACGACGGCGCCGCCACCACACAGGAGATCAAGGACCACTACGCCGGGCTGGCGAAATATTACCGCGCCATGTTCTACTACGGCAAAGTGAAACGTTATTCCGACGTGCCCTGGTACTCCAAAGCCCTCGAGCCTTCAGACACCGCGCTGCTCAACAAAGCCCGCGACCCTAGAGCGCTCGTCGTGGACAGCGTGATGAACGACCTGGCATTCGCCGCCGCGCACGTCAAAGAACGCGGTTCCGTTTCCCCCGCCGTACCTTCCAATACGCCGGACAAATGGAGCGTGATGCTTTTTTATGCCCGCGTGGCGCTGCATGAAGGCACCTACCGCAAATACCACCCCGAGCTGAACCTGCAGAACACCGCGGCCGCATTTCTCGAAAAAGCGCGCGACGTATCGCAGGAGATCATGAACGACGGCGGTTTCCAGGTATACAACACCGGCAACCCCGAAACGGATTACAGCACGCTGTTCAACAGCCAGAACCTCAACAATAACAAGGAAGTGCTGCTTGCCACCGCCTACGATCAAACCAAGGAAGTAGGCGGCAACATCAACAGCACCGTGTTCGGCGACTACGAAGCGTCGCCCTCCCGCAGTCTCGTAAGCGAGTACCTCATGCGGGACGGCAGCCGGTTCACCGACCTCCCCGGGGCCATGCAGATGCCCTTCGTGCAGGAATTTCAGAACAGGGATGCGCGGCTGATGCAGACCGTGGCCTACCCCGGCTGGAAATTCGTTGCCGACGCCGCGCCTTACATCCAGAAACTCAACAAAAAGTTCACCGGCTATCACCAGCTGAAAGGATATTTCAACACCACCGACAACATCCTGCTCAATAGCGTGGACTTCCCCGTGTACCGCTACGCCGAAGCGCTGCTTACGTATGCGGAAGCGCTGGCCGAGCTGGGCACGCTCACGCAGGACGATCTTGACAAATCCGTGAACCTGCTGCGCGCCAGGGCCGATGTAGCGCCGTTGGACCTCGCCGCCGCCAACGCATCGCCCGACCCCGTGCTGGGCGCGGCTTACCCGCTGGTGACCGGCGGCATGAAAGGCGTCATCCTCGAGATACGCCGCGAGCGCCGCGTGGAATTCGCGCTGGAAGGTTACCGCTTCGACGACCTGATGCGCTGGGCCGCCGGGCAATTGCTGACAAAGATCCCGCAGGGTATGTATTTTCCCGGGCTGGGCAAATACGACATGACCGGCGACGGCAACGAAGACATCATCCTGATCGACAAAAGCGCCAGCATACCGCCCGATGCGGACAAGGAAACAAATGCGCTGGGCGTGCGCCTCGTCTACTACAGGGCCGGCGCCATCAACGACGACGTGACCGTGTACCTCAGCAACGGCACCAGCGGCTACATGGTAACGGAAACGGGCGAACGCACTTTCAAGGAACCGAAATATTATTACCGACCCGTGCCGCAAAGCCAGGTGCTGCTCAATCCCAGGCTGGAACAAATATTCGGCTGGTAGGAAAAACGACGTTAATTTGTAAAAGACAAACATGAAAAGGATAAAAGGACAGGGCCTGTTATTACTGGCATTATTCACGGCGGCGGCCGGCTTCGCGCAGAAAAAGAAAGCGGTGTTCATCATAGCGGACGGCATCCCGGCGGACGTGATCGAAACGCTGAACACGCCGAACCTCGCCGCCATTTCAAAGACCGGGTCGTACCTGCGCGCATACGTAGGCGGCGAAAAAGGCGGCTATTCCCAAACGCCCACCATTTCGGCGGTTGGCTACAACAGCGTGCTGACGGGCACCTGGGTGAACAAACACAATGTGTGGGACAACGACATCGCCGCTCCGAACTATCATTACTGGACGATATTCCGCATACTCAAGGAGCAGTTCCCGCAGAAAAAAACGGCCATCTACAGCAGCTGGACGGACAACCGCACCAAACTCGTCGGCGACGGCATACCCGAAACCGGCAACATCCGCTTCGATTACAAATTCGACGGCTATGAGCACGATACGGTGAATTTCCCGCACGACAAAGGCCGCGACTTCATGGAAAGGATCGACGACCGCGTGGCTACCGAAGCCGCCAGCAGCATCCGGAAAGACGCGCCGGACCTCTCATGGGTATACCTCGAATATACCGACGACATGGGCCATATGTACGGCGACAGCCCGCAGTTCCACACCGCCATCCGCAAGCTGGACGAGAAGATCGGCCGCATCTGGCAGGCCATACAGTACCGGCAAAAAACGTTCAAAGAAGACTGGCTCATCGTGATCACCACCGACCACGGCCGGGACGAAAACACCGGCAAAGGCCACGGCGGCCAATCGCCCCGCCAGCGCTCCGGCTGGATCGTGACCAACGCACCGAAGCTGAACAACTACGCGCAATACTACTATCCCGGCGTGGTGGACATCATGCCTACCATCGCCCGGTTTATGGACCTTCGTTTGCCCCTTCACGTTAGCCGTGAATCCGACGGCATCGCTTTAACCGGTAAGGTGTCCGTGGCGCAGCCCATGCTGATAAAAGCCAACAGCCAGCTGGACGTAAGCTGGAAAGCGCTCGACCGGGAAGGCAATGTGAAGAT
>CBINIO010000253.1:0-6457 GCA_966250725.1 uncultured Chitinophaga sp. | reverse complement strand
GGCCTGCGCCGGCTGTTCATTCTCCCTGCGGTCGAACACGCCCGCGATCCTTTCCAGCTCCAGCTTTTCCCTGGCGTTCAGCAGGTGGTAGCCGGAGAGGTCCGGCGCAGATACGCTGCCGTTCAGCGAGTAGTTCACCCGCAACCTGCCGCTCACCGGCTTTACGGTTTCTATGACCACCACGCCGTTCGCGGCGCGCGAGCCGTAAATGGCCGTTGAGGCCGCATCTTTGAGAATGGTGATGCTTTCCACGCGGGTGGGGTCCAGGTCGAAGATCCTTTGCACCGGCACCTCGTAACCGTCGAGGATAAAGGTGGGCAGGTTAGGATCGTTGCGGAGCTGCGTGGGAGACAGCGCGGCGCCGTCGTCAGGCAGCGTAACATCGCCAATGCCGGAGCGGCCGCGGATATACACCGGGTTGATGTTGTTGGGGTCGGAACCGAGACTGTTATTGTCCAGCACCTTGAAAGAAGGATCGAAGATCTGGAGGCTCCGCAAGATGTTGTTCGGCGCCACTTTGAGCAGCTCTTCACGTTTGATGGTGACGGCCGAACCGGTAAAATTATTCTTGTTGATATACGAATAACCGTTGACGATCACCTGGTTCATCTGGTTGGCGCTCGTTTCCAGCACCAGCTCGATGTTGATCGTGCTGCCGGACGTAGCTTTTACGTTGCCGGCCATTCCCGCTTTGACGGCCGCCGCTGCATAGCCGTTCGCCGTTTCGCGTATGCCGACCTCAAGGGTTTCATAACCGATGCTGGAAACCTGCAGAACGGTATGCGCTTCGACGGTGAGCCGGAAGGTTCCCTGCGCATCGGTGGTAGTGCCGGATTGCGTGCCTTTCACCCGGATGGATACGCCCGCCAGCAATTCGCCTGAACGGGAACGGACCGTGCCCGTTACAACCGCCGGCTGGCCGGGAATGTCCGGCGCCGCGGGGCGGACGGAGTCGGCGGGCGGCGCTTTGCGCGAAAGAAAAATGTTTTTCCCGCGGAGGCGGTAACTAATACCCTGGTCCCGGAATACAAGGTCGAGGAACTGTTCTACCGGAAGATTCTGAACGGATAGGGAAACCGGCTTTGCGGAAGCGAGAATGCTCCTTTCGCCGGAGATCACATAATCGGTCTGTTCTTCAATTGCCTGGAACACTTTTTTCATGGCGATGCCCTTCCCGGAGAACGTGATGTTCTGGGACATAGCGCATAGGTGGACCAGGAGAAGAACAGCAGTTAATAACGCTGTTGATCTCATGTCAGCACTGTTTTTGATTTTTGGTTGCGGCTTCTGAAAAGCCTATTGAAATTGAAATGCTTATTGAACTCCTGTGATAATTAATTTTCTTCCTTCGAGCCTGAAGCGGACTCCCCAATCTTTTAATCCCTCCATAAAATCAGGTAAAGAGAGGTTCCTGTTCACTTTTCCAAAAAAAGCCTTAACAGGAATTCCTTTTTCATAGATCACTTCTACATCATACCAGCGTTCCACCTCACGCATCAATTCCTCCAGCGTGAGATCGTCAAGACTGAAATAACCCTCCTTCCATCCCATTACATGGTTGATATTGGCATTATGGACCACTGTGATGGACTGTGCGACCTGCAGCTGGCCTAATTGCGCCTGCTGGCCGGGTTTCAGCACCACGCCGCTCTCCTGGCGCTCCGGTATGCGCACCCTCACGCTTCCGGTCAGCACCGTGGCGCGAAGCGCTTTTTCGTTACCATACGCGTTCACGTTAAAGCTGGTGCCCAATACGTCGATGGCGACGCGCTGGCTGACCGTTACGTGAAAAGGCATTTCCGCATCCTGCTTCACTTCGAAATATACTTCGCCTGTTACTTCCACGCTGCGCTCGCTGCCGGCAAACGCGGTCGGGAAACGGATGGAGCTGGCCGCGTTCAGCCATACCTTCGAGCTGTCCGGCAATAAAAGCTGGTAGATCTTCCCTTTCGGCGTGGACAAAGTATTATAAAGCACCTGGCTGCCGGATTGGCCGCCCGCATAGGAAAGCTGGCCTCCCTGCTTGGTGATCCGCGTTTCTCCCTGCTTTGCTACGGCGCCGTCCACCGCATCGTCCAGCACGATCTCCTTTCCGTCGGCGAGCTTCAATACGGCGCCATGCGACGCGGGCTTGCCGTCGCCTGTGTTTTGCACGGCCGCGGTCCCGGGAACGTTCCCGTTATTTTCAAGCAGATCCCACAAAACGAACGCTCCCGCCAGCACCAGCAACGAAGCCGCGACAGCGGCGAATCTCCGCAGGCGCAACCGCCGGATGCTTACGATCTTGTTGCCGGTTTGCCCGTTAAACGAAACCGCTTCCTTTATTTTGTTATAAACGATGCCCCTGCTGGTCTCATATTCCTTCAATGTCGACGCGAGGGACGCTTCGTCCGTAAATTGCCGGAAAAACCGCTGGTGGTCTTCAGATTGCCGGACCCATTCCTCCAATTCCCGTCTTTCCCGGTCGTTCAATTCATCGTTCAGATGCTTGGCAATCAGATCGGAAATAACTTTCGATATTTCGTTCATAAACCAATAGTTGAAAAGTGTAAACAGGGACAGCAGGCTGAATCAGTTGGCTTTAATTCCCCCTTTGCGCCTATATAACCCGCAAAGTGCGCTGTTTGTCCCGAACGGTTTAAAAAAAATAATAGAGGCTCAGGGTAAAGCCTATTTGCCCGGTCCTGCTGAGGAAGATCATCCTGACCGACCTGATGGCGATGGACTTGGCGTTGCGCACGGTTTTTTCGCTGATCTGGAGCATGTCGGCGATCTCCCGGTTGTTATATCCCTGGTAATAGGACAGGTCGAGAATATTCCTGTAATAGTCCGGCAGCTTTTCCACTTCTTCCCGGATACGGGTGACCAGTTCCGATTCGATCCCGGCAAAGAGGATGGAGGTGTGCTCGGCGATCGTAAAATCGCTGATCTGCTTGTCAATGGCGGACCGCGCCTTCTGGTCGCGCAGGAAATTGAAGCACTTGTTCCTTGCGTTCAAAAACAGGAAAGCGCGAAGATGCTTATAGGAATCGAGCGTTTCTTTTTTTTCCCAGAGCAGGATAAAAAGCTGCGCCGTCATGTCCCTCGCATCCTCGATAGCAGGCAGGAGATACTTGCAGAAGGAGAAAATATTGTTGTAGAAATGATTGTAAACGACGGTAAAAGCCGATTCATCCCCACGTTTGAAACTTAATATGGTATCATTGTCAAGTTCGATATTTGACATACAACCGTCGTTGGTATTAGCCTTGGCTTATCAAGGTACAAAAATCGCCCATTTGTTTTGAAATACATAGCCGGCGGCGGCATTCTGTCTGATTCTCCGGAAGCCCTATTCTTCTATCATTTCCAGTATCTTTTCATTCTCGATGATCACCATGCCATGGCGGTCATTGGTAATTCCCGCGGTAAGCGTATAAGGATAGCGCGGCACGCCTCCTTCCATGATGGTGGGGAGGTAAGAAAACTGCAGGTTGCCGCACTCGTCCTTGAGGCGGTCGCCCACTTCGATAATATGTGTCGAAATAACAAAAAAACTGTTACGATACGTAGAAAATTCTTTTGTAACGGCCAGCGTTGCATCGTAGGCGTCTTTTACGTTGGTGCCTTTAAAAAGCTCGTCGAAAATGATCACCAGGTCGCTGCCTTTAGCGACTTCCTCCGCCACTTTCTTTACCCGCAGCACTTCCGCGTAAAAATGGCTGTAGCCGAGATTGAGATTGTCCGGCACATTGATCGACGTGTAAAGCCCGTCCCTGACGGAAAACAGCATATCTTTCGCAGCCACCGGAAATCCCATATGGGCAAGGTAAACGGCTATGCCCAGCGACTTCATAAAAGTGGATTTGCCGGCCATATTCGCCCCTGTCAGGAAAAGTACGTTCCGGTCCTCCTGCAGGCCAAGCGGGTTGGCCACCGCTTTTTCCAGCGCGGGATGGCTTACCGCCGTGGTCTGAAAAATGTTCTTTTCCTTTGGAAGGGCCCGCGCGTACGAGAATCCCCTGGTGCGGGCCACGTCGCTCACCGCGATATAAACGTCCAGGTGATAAATGAAACCGAGTATATTTTCCATTTCCTCCCGGAGCGTGTGACGCACAAGATGATCGTACCGCGCCAGCGCGAGCAGGCTGAATTGCCCGCCGTTGCTCGCTTCGCCCAGCCATTTCATGCGCGGGTCATTCAAAACCTGCCTGACGGCTTCCAATTCCGCCGTTAAGGGAAAACCATCCAGCTTTTGCAGGAAATCCCGCAGGGTATTCAACATATCGGCGGTTGCGAGGAAGCCTTTTTCCAGGAGACCATACTGTTCGTCCTTCACCGCCAGCTGCAGCACTTTCTTTTTCACGAGACCGGCGGCGACCAGGCCAAAAGTGCTGCCGGTGCTTCCGCCCAGGTATGCTTCCGCGTCCGCGAATCCCGGTTTGTTAAACGGGAACGACAATTTTCTGCCGTGAAAATATTGAAACAGCCGGCTGCGGCCGTTGATCTCGGCAGGGTCGGACAGCGGTTGGTGAAACATTTTGTCCAGCAGCTTTTCGCCGCCCCTCGTCCTTGTACCGTTAAAAAGACTGAATAAGGATTGCGGCCTGAACTTGCCTGTTATATTGAGATCGTCCAGTGTCTGCTTATCCGTTGTGAAGCTCATGTGCGGCAGTTTTTTGTAATTTTTTATTCCCGTTCCTCAGGATGTCCAGTATCCCTTCGTTGTTGATGATCACCATTCCGTGCCGGTCGCCGGTAATGCCCTGCTCCAGCGTATAGGTATATTCGGGATGATGGCCGTTCATCCGCGTAGGCAGGTAAACAAAACTGATATTGGGGCATTTGTTTTTCAACACTTCGCCCGCTTCGATAATATGCGTTGAGATCACGAAAATGCTTTTACGTTTTTTCGCAAAGGCAGTGGTAAGGGCGATCGTGGCCTCATAAGCGTCTTTGACGTTCGTTCCGCGGAACAGCTCGTCAAAAACAATGAACAGGTCCTTTTTCATTGCCAGCTCCTGGGCCATTTTTTTGACCCGCAATACTTCCGCATAAAAGTGGCTGGCGCCCATGCCCAGGTTGTCGGGCAGGTTGATGGTCGTGTAAACACCGTCCAGCACCGCAAATTCCATCTTCTTCGCCGCCACGGGAAAACCCGCATGCGCCAGGAACATGGCAATGCTCAGCGATTTCATGAAGGTGGACTTGCCCGCCATGTTAGCGCCGGTAAGGAAAATAACATTGCTGTCCGTGGTGATGTGTATGCTGTTCGGCACAGCGTTTTTCACCTGCGGATGGTACACCCCTTCCAGCACCAGCAGGTTTTGCCCGCCTTCCGGCAGGGCTTTCGGAAAAATAAAATTCCGTTCATTCGCCACTTTTGCGACAGACAGGTATACGTCCAGGTAAAAGACAAGCCTCAACAGCTTTTCAACCAAAGCGTTATGACGGAAACGCAGAATAGTGTCAAACTCCGCGATCTGCACGTGCGACAGCTTTCCCTCGCTCCGATAAATTACGGCAAAGGCAGGATGGTCAAGGACCTGGAGCATTTCTTCCTTTTCCGCCGAATAAAAGCTGTTCGCCTCCAATTCTTCTATAAATCCCCGTGCGCTTTTCATCAGGCTCACCAGCGACTCGACGCCTTTATAGATCAGCTGCGTATCAACGTCCATCGCCACCATGTTTGTCAGCTTCCGCGCCAGTGAATTATCCTGTACCGGGAGTTTGGAGCGCTCGTCCGTGTTGGCAAGATAGGGAGCGATCAGATCGAAATCCGCGCTTTTAAAAGGGAAAGAGGTACCCAAAGCCGCGAACGACCGGATAATATCGCTGCGTTTGTTAATGGCGCCGCTGTCTGAAAGCGGGTACCGGAACATCTCTTCCAGCACCGCGGCTCCGCCTCTCGTAACGCAGCGGTTGAAAATATTATAGATGGAATCGCCGCCATGTTTACCAAAGATATTGAGATCTTCCAGCGTTTGCTTGTCTGTTGTAAATAACATTTGCGTTTTTTGAATATCTTGGCGAATATCTAAAATATTCCGGAAAGTGATTTGCCGGTCATAATATTTCCGGCAGCGGCTGTATTTTAGGGTAGCTTAGCAAGTGGGAAATCTTCACTCATAAAACAAACACGAAAATCCAAATCGCATGAAACACCTGTTTTTCGCCACGCTGTTCAGCTGCAGCTTTTCGTTTGCCGAAGCACAGCAGTCCCCGTTACACATCGTTATGATCGGCGCTCATCCCGACGATTGCGATATCCGAAGCGGCGGAACGGCTGCGCTGTTTGCCCAGGCAGGCCACCAGGTCAAGTTCATTTCAGTGACCAACGGCGATGCCGGTCATATGGAACAGGGAGGCGGCGCATTGGCAAAAAGACGGAGGGCGGAAGCAGCAGAGTCGGCAAAACGGCTTGGCATTACCTATGATGTCATGAATGTCCATGATGGAGAGTTGATGCCCACCCTGG
>CBINIO010000252.1:0-6469 GCA_966250725.1 uncultured Chitinophaga sp. | reverse complement strand
AAAAGGATCGTGGAAATGGTGAGAGAAGACCTGAAGTTATCGGCCATACTCACCCGGCATGCATTTGAGAACGCGATCCGGGTAAACGCGGCTGTCGGCGGGTCTACCAATTTCGTTATTCATCTTCTCGCTATTGCCGGCAGGATAGGCATCCCGCTAACCCTGGAAGATATGGATATATTTTCAACGGACATCCCGCTCATAGCCAATATTCAGCCATCGGGAAAATATTTCATGGAGGACTTCTACTATGCCGGGGGATTGCCCGCTGCGATGAAACAAATAGAAAACTACCTGCATACGGATTGCCTGACCGCAAATGGCAAAAAGCTCTCGGAAAATATCCAAAATGCGAAAAGCTGGAATGAAGATATTATTGCACCTGTCGGCCAGCCCGTCAATAAACAATCCGGCATCGTTGTATTAAAAGGGAATCTTTGCGAGAACGGAAGCGTGATCAAACCATCGGCCGCCAGCCCTCATTTAATGAAGCATACAGGCAAGGCCGTTGTGTTTGAGAATATCGAAGACTACAAAGACCGGATCAATGATCCGCTGCTGGAAGTCGACGAGAACAGTGTGCTGGTGCTCAAAAATGCTGGTCCGAAAGGTTACCCCGGGATGCCCGAAGTGGGGAACATGGGACTTCCAACCAAACTCCTGGCCAAGGGGATAACGGATATGGTCCGGATATCGGACGGAAGAATGAGCGGCACCGGGTTTGGCACGGTAGTGCTCCATGTGTCGCCCGAAGCAGCTGAGAACGGGACCTTTTCGCTCATTGAAAACGGAGACATGATCGAACTGGATGTCGAAAAAAAAGCATTAAACCTGCTGGTAGACCCGGCGGAGCTGGACAAGCGGAAAAAGAACCGCGTTGCGTTCAGCAACCCTTTCATCAGAGGCTATGCACGATTGTATGTAGATCACATTGAACAGGCCGATAAAGGCGCTGATTTCGATTTCCTGAAAGGCGGCTCCGGCAGCGAGGTTTCAAGGGATTCCCATTAATATATTTTAAACTACCAAACACCGCAACCACCAATGGACTTCCGGAATAAAACAGCAATCGTGACAGGAGCAGGTCAGGGAATTGGATTCGAAATATGCCGGCAGCTTGCGAAACACGGCGCGACGGTATTGCTGAACGACATCGACAAAGATCTCTCCGACAAAGCGGCGGATAAGATACGTATGGAACATGGACGCTGTATTCCCGCGGCAGGGGATTGCGGGGATATAGACTTCGTCAACAAGCTCGTTGAGCAAGCGGTGGCCGAAACCGGTCACCTTGATATCGTTATTGCCAACGCCGGCATCACATTGTTCGGCGACTTCCTTTCGTACCCGGCAGATTCGCTTTATAGCGTGCTCCATCTGAATATCGCAGGTACTTTTTTTCTTGCGCAGGCGGCGTCACGGCAAATCAGGCTGCAGGGCACGGGAGGCGCTTTACTTTTTACGTCGTCTGTAACAGGTCATCAGGCGCATAAGGACCTCGCCGCTTATTCGATGACGAAGGCCGCCCTGGAAATGTTGGCCAAAAACCTGGTCGTTGAAATATCCCGGTACGGCATAACCGTCAATACGGTTGCCCCGGGCGCTACCCTCACCGAAAGAACCGGAAGCGACCCGGACTACGCATCGGTATGGTCACGAATAACGCCCATGGGCAGACCGGCAACCGTCCGGGATATTGCGGACGCCGCGCTGTTCCTTGTGTCAGATAAGGCACGGCATATTACCGGCCAAAGTCTTATAATCGACGGGGGCTGGACGGCAACCAGCCCTTCGCCATTTTGAATACCGGCGGATCTGCTGCGGGTCTTTTCTGCCGCATTGATCAAATTCGTTTTACCTTTTCGCCAGCAGTCGTGTTCTTTTTTGAAAGCTTACTCAAGCGTTGCCTGCACGATCTTTTCGATGTCAAACTTCCGCATCTGCATAAACGCCTGGGCAGCTTTGCCGGCTTTATTGGAATCGCTCATTAATTTTCCGAGAATAGTAGGTATTACCTGCCAGGAAACGCCAAATTTATCTTTCAACCAGCCGCACCTGCTTTCCGTACCGCTTTCCGTTAATTTCTCCCAGTAGTAATCTATTTCTTCCTGCGTGTTGCAATGGATCGTCAGGGAAACGCCTTCGTTAAACGCAAATTTATGAGCATGCGCGCTTTCCATCAGCATGAACTTCTGGCCGCTGAGCGTGATCGATGCATGCTTTACTTTTTCCGCTGCATCGGGCTGTTCATTTTGCGAGTAGCGGAGTATCCCATCCGTTCCCGAGTTTTCAAATATCGAGGTATAGTGCCGGATAGCCTCGTCCACACGGCCGTATTGATCTCCAACGAACATTAAAAAAGGAGTGATCTTTTGTCCCGCCGCGGCGATCGTTCCCAGGGTGATCTGCCATGAAATGCCAAACCGGTCGCTCACCCAGCCATATTTTTCACTCCAGGGATATTTATCCAAAGGCATCAGTATAAAACCGCCGCCGGATAATCCTTCCCAGACATTCTTCAATTCTTCTTCCGTTTCGCAGACGTAATATAATGATATGGACGGATTGGGCCTGTACATGGGACCGCCATCCAATAGAGTAATATGCTGCCCGGCTATCTCTATTTCGGTGACGACAGGTGACTGCGCTACCACTTTCGCACCGGGAATCAATTTGCAATACAAGGCAGCGGCTTCTTTTGCCTGGTTATCGAACCATAAGCAAGGTGTGATCAGTTCTTTCATACGTTGTAAATTTTGTGTAAAGATGGCCCGGCCACAAAACATGGCCTTGTACAAAACCGACATTATTTTCTCTTCAGCCCGGATTGCAAGTAATCATTGGGCGTCGTTTCCGTAAATTCCTTAAAGGAACGGATATAATGGCTCTGATCAAAATAACCATTGGCGTAGGCCACATCGGTCAGTTTATCAAACCGGCCCGACTTCAACTGGTAGAAGGCCAGCTGGAACTGACAGATACGCCGGTATTCGCTGGCTGTTATGCCTACATATTTTTTAAAGACCCGTTGAAATGTTCTTTCCGTGAGGTTGAGCTCGTGCAGCATTTGCGACAGCACATCGGCGTCCGGATTTTCCAATATTTTGTCGGTAGCATACCGGATGATCGAACACTCCCGTTGATTGGCCGTAACCTGTGAAAGAATAAACCGGTGCAGCACTTTCACTTTTTCGGCGGTTGACCGGGCATAGGCTAATTGAACGGTCAGTGCCATTGCCTTTTGTGCATTCCACCGATTCAGCCCGACCGCTTCATTTTTGAGTTGACGGGCAGATAATTTAAAAACAGGCCCCATGGCAAATGGCTTGAAGAAAAAAGCGATGAGAGCAGCATTCTCCCATTCGGCCCATCTTTCCGTGGGAACGGTCGTTCCGTAGAGCGTCAGATGGTTTTCCTGGTTTTTGGACGTACACAATAAAGCCGGCATGCCGTTGGTAAATATCGGCAGATCTTCAGGCCGCGGAGGATCGGCATTATCAAGGATCAGGATGGCTTGAATAAAGTCTTTCAATATGGGGTCTATTTTGTTGTGCCACTGCTGCATATTGAAATATTTACGGAGATGATTATTTCCAGGAAAGTTCAAGCATATTGATTAACAACAACCTGGAGAACACAGGGGATGGAAAACGGGGCGATTCTTCCTTTAAGAGCTGATTTCCAGCCTGTATCCTTTGCCGCGTACAACGACAATGTTGATATGGGGATCGGGTTCCAGTTTTTTTCTAAGTTTTGAAATGAACATATCCAGGCTGCGCCCCACAATAACACCTTCGTCTTCCCATATCTCTTTTTGCAACCGGCTTCTCTCGATGGTCTGGTTAGGCGACAACGCGAAAATGAGCAGTAAACGCGCTTCCGTGCCGGTCAGGTCTATCGTGTTCTTATTTATTACCAGTTGCCGTTCCTGCACATGAAACAAGACCGATCCCAAAGTCAAAATGCCGGTATTTTGATTGCCGGGCCCGGCTTTTTGAGGTCTAGCCGATCTAAATAAAACAAAACCAAGCAATGCCAAAAATGACAGGCTGCCCAGAAGATATCCGTTCTTTGTGGTATGTATGCCTGTCGGTTTAAATTTTATGTTGACCATGTAGCACCCCCTGGGCTGCACTCTTCCCCTGCAAGCTACGATATCGTCCCTTTTATTGTTGGATATAGCATATCCATAGACTACGCTGGAGTTGCCGCAGTTCAGGACATTCACAACATAATCGCTTGCGAAAGGGTCTTTGCCCAGCAAACGCCGGGTAATATTCACCAGCGAGTCCGGTTGAAAAGTAAGCTCATTCTCAAAGCTGATCTGGTATTCGTTTTCGGCGATCTTTTTTACCGGGAGCACCCTTGATCTACTGTCGCCCGACTGTGTGAGCAGTTCGTCTCCTATCTTCCGAAGCAAAACTTCCCTCCTGGCGACATCAAAACTGTCACGGCCGGTCATATTGAAAGTCAGGCATATTATACATATGAGAAGCAGTAATGTCAGCCTCCACAGGTACTTGCGTTTTCCGGAAAGCAGATTTCGGCTATAAAACATACCCTTTTACGATTTATTTACAAAGGTTACACTTTTATTTACAATCCAAATTCCCCGGGTTGAAAGACATCCCACTAATTTCGCCGTATCAACTCTGCCAGGATATGAAAAATAAAAAAAATGCCTTAAACAGACCGGATTTATCAGAGGACAGATTTACGTTCATTAAACCGACAAAAAACATGAAAAAAGTTATTTATGCGCTGATCTTACCGCTGGTGGTGGTAAGCGGACTGGTATTCGCTAACCGCGAAATTAAAAATGAAACCTCCAGGAAATCGGCTCAAACGCCAATCTCTGCCGCTGAAAGGACAGCCGAATTGAAAAAATGGGAGGCTACCCCGGAGGGAATTAAGTTCAAAAAATGGAAAGCGTCGCCCGCAGGTCAAAAAGTGCTTTCCGGCGCTAAAAAAATAAGGGAGTATATCAGTGGCGCTGCCAATATGGAGGCTGTTGTAACCTCTCTTTCTCTGCCGCCAGGCTCGCGATTAGGTTTCGGAGTGATGGTAAGGATTAATGGCGACGATTACATTCTAACATTTCAGCCGGAAAAGTCTCAACTTGAGCAATTGCATAGTCTGAAAGTTAACGACAAGATAATTATAAGAAGCCGTCACGTATCGTACGCGCCCAAGTATTCCTACCCGATAGTATCGGGCGACTATGTAGAACGGGACAGTAAAATAATTTTTAAACGCGTCCCTCGCAAAGACGGTTGCTGATAATGAAATATATGCATTTATGTGCATTGTTCCAGATGCTTGCTGGTCACTTCACGCTCACTTCCTCCGGGCTAACGGGAACATTTTTGTTTGCTTCTTTCATGGGCGTGCTTCGATACGATGGACATCTTTTACCAATCTAACAAGTAAAATAAGTCCGCGCCGCGTCTGCAGGCGAAGCTTGTTTTTATGACGAAAGAACGTTTACCCCTTTAATCCATGAAGGCAAAGCTTTTAACAACGTTTGGTCGATAATCGAAGATAAAAAAGGCAATATCAATATGTTTTACTCTAAATTAAAAAAAATGAAAAAATTCTTTGTATTTGTCCCGGTTATCCTCTTGGTATTATTTCTATTAAATTCTTTTGTACTAAAAGAAAAGGAGGCGGCCAAAGTAATGAGAAATAAATCAGGGCTTGTAAACACCGTTTTTAAATCTACTGATGGCGGACAAACCTGGCAGGACATCAGCAAGGGACTGCCAGAAAATTTGCGGGAAGATAGTATCAGCTTCTTTGCAAATGATAAAGGGCTGTTTTTAAGGGTTGGAAACGGACTCTATCACAGTGCGCCAAATGCCACAGCTCCATTTTGGACCAAAGAGATTTTGCCTGATGAACATAGCAGCATGGCCCCCGGTAAGCCCGGGAAAGATTATTGGGGTATAAATGTGAAAAAAACAAACGGAACGAGTGTATGGTCGCCGATATTCGAAAATTTTCAGGAGCCGCGAATACGCAGCGTTTTTGAGACCGCCGGAGGTACAATTTTCATCGGCACCGACAGAGGCTTTTTTAAAACTGCTAACAATGGAAAAACCTGGAAACATGTCCATGCCGGGGGCTTGGTAGGGCATTTGGCAGAGTCGAATGGCGTATTGGTGGCGATCAGTATGAGAAGGATAATAAGATCGACCGATAATGGTGAAAACTGGGCGGTGGTGTTCAGTGAGGGCGGTGTGGCTTGGGATGTAAAACAGATCAAAGGTGGATTCGCTGCTATCACTTCTGATTCAGAGTCGGCTACCAGGAGGCTAAGAACATCCTACGACGGCGGTAAAACCTGGCAGCCCATTGATGCGGGCCTTCAGGACAAAGTTGTTATTGATTAAATACGGCGTACCTGGAATGATCGCCCTCGTGTGCAAGCCTTCATGAATTCCATTATCCAGGTTGGTGAAAACTTCTT
>CBINIO010000251.1:0-6482 GCA_966250725.1 uncultured Chitinophaga sp. | reverse complement strand
CAAGGATTTTGTGCTGACCGATTTTGACGGCACGAATATGAACCGCGCCGTGCTGATGGAATCCATGCCAGTATATCTTTTCCTTGTGCGCGACGTACGCGATGCGGGGCATGGCTGGGAAGAAAAAATGCAGGCGCTGGAGCAGCAGTTCAAGGAAGGAAAGATCGTGCTGTACGGCGTGACCAGTTCCAACAAGGCACTGGTGGAGCAGTTCCAGCAAGAACGCGGTATCAGCTTCCCCTTCCTGCAGATGGACGGCACCGCCATCAAAACGGCCGGCCGCAGCACGCCCTGCCTGCTGCTGCTGGAAAAGTCCGTGATCAAAGGCAAATGGCATTATAACGACATACCCAATTTTTCGAAATAATGTTCCGCTTTTTCCTCCGCAAGCTCGGTTACGGCATCCTGGTACTGCTGGGTGTGGTGATCGTCGTTTTCCTGCTGTTCAACGTGCTGCCCGCCGACCCGGCGCGGCTCACGCTCGGCCAGCGCACGGACCTCACGTCGCTGGAAAATGTGCGGAAGGAATTGCATCTCGACAAACCGAAGGGCGTACAGTTCCTGCTGTACCTCAACGATCTCAGTCCCATCGCCATCCACACCCGGCAGGAGCTGAAGGAATCGCTGAACGGGGTGGCGCTTTTCAGCGTAGGCGGCGACAAGGCGCTTGTGCTGAAAACGCCTTACCTCCGGCGAAGCTACCAGGGAAAAAAAGACGTTTGGGAAATACTCATGGAAGCCCTGCCGGGCACGCTGGTGCTGGCTTTGGCGGCCATGCTCCTCGCCACGGTGGCGGGCATTGCGCTGGGCATTTTATCCGCCGTAAAACAGAACACCTGGATGGACACGGGCGCCGTGTTCGCCAGCGTGATCGGCATTTCAGCGCCGTCGTTCTTCACCGGCATCGTGCTGGCCTATGTTTTTGGTTTTGTGCTCACGGATTACACCGGTCTGCATATGACCGGCAGCCTCTTCGACATCGACCCCTTCGAAGGCCGCGTGCTCAACCTCCGTCATCTTATACTGCCCGCGGTCACGCTCGGCATCCGGCCGCTGGCCATCATCGTGCAGCTCACGCGCAGCGCCATGCTCGACGTGCTGAACCAGGATTATATCCGCACGGCTTACGCCAAAGGCCTGGGCCGCAACGTCATATTATACAAACACGCTTTGCGCAATGCGCTCAATCCCGTCGTTACCGCCATCACCGGCTGGTTCGCCGAATTGCTGGCGGGGTCTTTTTTCGTGGAATACATCTTCGGCTGGAAAGGCATCGGCAAAGTAACGGTGAACGCGCTGGAGAAATTCGACTTTCCCGTGGTGATGGGCTCGGTACTGGTGGTAGCGGGGATATTCGTGATCATCAACCTGCTGGCGGACCTGTTGTACAGTATCGTCGACCCGCGGATCAGGCTGGCGAGCTGACAGGGGTTCAGACAATACCGGCGTGAAAGGCCGAACATTGACGGCCGGTTTCGACCCACCCGGCCACCCGGGCTAGCGGCTGCTTCCCGAAAATTTCTTTAGCCGATCTCATTTCCCAACCGGTTGATTATCCGTTCATTCAAAATATTTTCCGATAATTTGTAACAAAGGCAAACGGCAATCGTCTTCTTCATGTAACACGCATTCAAAGAAGCCGTTCCTTCCGCCAAACTAAAACTGTGATATGTCGTCCGAAACGTTCACCTCTTTAATAATGCCCTTCAGGGAGAAGCTTTACCGCTTCGCGCTGCGCCTGCTGGGCAACGAGGAAGACGCGAAGGACATTATCCAGGACGCCTTTGTGAAAGTGTGGAACAACAAGGAAAAGATGGGCGAGCTGCAGAACCTGGAAGCCTGGTGCATGCGCATCACGCGCAACCTGGCGCTGGACAAGATCAAAAGCCGGAAATACCGCGTGACGGACGACCTGGAACGCGCCGGCCAGGTGCCCGCCTATCATCACAACCCGCATCAGAGCACTGAAAAAAGTGACCTGATGCGGAGAGTGCACGGGGCGATCCACGGATTGCCGGAAAAATACCGGACCATTCTCCAGCTGCGCGATATCGACGGGCTCAGCTACCAGGAGATCGGCGAGGTGCTGAATATAGCGTTGAGTGAAGTAAAAGTAAACCTGCACCGCGCCCGGAAACAGGTGCGGGAGCAATTACAAAATTTACATGTGTATGGATTACAATAACATCAGGACCTTACTGGAAAAGTACTGGTCCTGCGAGACCACCGAAGCGGAAGAAGCCGAATTGCGCGTGTTTTACGCCGCGCACGAAGGCCCTTTGCCGGCCGACCTGCAGGAAGCTGCGCCCCTCTTCAAATATTTCCATGCGGCAGGGGAGCAGGAGGGGCAGGAAACGTTCACCATGCCCGAGCTGTTCACCGACCGCCCCGCGCCCTGGGAAACGGAGCCCGGCGCCAAGGTCATCCGCCCGTTCTGGCACGGCTGGATGAAGTACGCCGCCGTGCTGCTGGCGGCCGCGGGGATGGTGTACTCCGTCAATCAATTCCAGCTGAAACGGCACAACGTTGCGCAGAACGCCGCTTTCAAGGACACTTACAGCGATCCCAAGCTGGCGTACGAACAAACGCAGCGCGCCCTGCAGCTGCTGAGCCGCAATCTCAACAAAGGGAAGAACGAAATGGAAAAGCTCGGCTACTTCAACGAAGCGCAGGAAATGGTACAGGGCGACCGCAAATAAAGGCTATTCTAGAACTGCATAAAAACAACTATCAACAACACACAAATTTCCGACAATGAAAAGGATGCTAATGATCATATGCGTTTTGTGCAGCGGCGAGTTGGCGCTGGCGCAAAGCTCGATCGACAAATTCTTCCAGAAGTACCAGGATGACGAGTCGTTTACCGTGATCAACATCACTCCGAAAATGTTCAATATGTTTTCGAAGTTCTCGGTAGACGATCCCGATGCAAAAAAAGTGACCGAGCTTGCCTCGAAGCTCAAAGGGCTGCGCATTCTCATCAAGGAAGACACCAAAGACGGCCAGAAGCTGTACCACGAAGCCGCGAAATTCCTCGGCGGCGGCATGGAAGAGCTGATGTCCGTGCGCGACAAGGATTCCGATCTCAAATTCATGGTGCGCGAGAACGCCAAGGGCAATATCCAGGAACTGGTGATGCTCGTGGGCAGCAGCAGCGAGTTCGTGGCGCTCACGGTGTTCGGCGATTTCTCCATCTCGGAGATCAGCGAGATCGCCGGGGGCATGAACATCGACGGCTTCCAGAACCTCGGTCAGCTCAAAACGAAAAAACCGAAAAAATAAGGAACGCGCCGTATCCATCCGCGGCGTCATTCCCTTTCCATCGTTCCACCTCCAAAACCCTCCCCGTATGAAACGCGTACTTTTACTTTCGGCCCTTGCCTGCATCATCGCCGCCAGCGCGTCCGCGCAGCGCAAACAGCTCCGCCGGTTCACCAACGAATATTGCAGCGTGGCCGAAACGCATCGCGTGGGCCTGAGCTTCCTTCCCCTGCGTATCGTAAGCTGGTTCATTCCCGGCAGCGCCTGGGACGGGGATGCGCGTGAAGTGAAATTGCTGCTGAAGAAAGTAAAAAGCGTAAAACTGTGGACGATAGAAATGGACAACGACGAGCCCGTTTCCAGCGAATCCATCACCCGGCTGAAAGAAGATCTTTATAAAGAAGCAAAATTCGAACCCCTGATGGAGATCCGTCACCAGGAAGGGCATGTGGAGCTGCTCAGCAACGCGCCCACGGCCGACCGGGTAGATAACCTCGTAGCCCTTATCCATGAGGACGGGGCAATGATCATGGTGCACCTGAAAACAAAACTCAGCGTGGACGACCTGTCGCGCATCGCCAATAAGATCAACCGCCGTGTAAAAATGGAAGAGGAAAGAAAAAGGGATGAGATCCCTACCGCGAAAGGAAATGCCGTAGCCAGCACCGAACCCCGATGATCCCTTTAACGGATCATTACTTCCTTCACGATATCCTCGCCGAGCATATCGTTCACCAGCTTCATGATCCTGTCTTTAGAATAATTCAGCTCCTGTTTCAGCGGGGCCACCGTAGTGGTGATCACGAGCTTGCTGCCCTCGAACAGCTGCACGCTTTCCGTGTAACGGGCGATAGTTTTACCCACCACCTGTTCCCAGTTCTCCTGGATACGCACCTCCATCAGCCTCGGTTTGAACCGGCTTTTGTTGAGGTATTCGCGCAACGCGTCTCCCATGCTGACCGTTCTGTTTCGCATGCTGCAAAGGTAATAGATTTTATGCCGGCGCCAAGCCCGCGCTCCTTCAATATTTTTTCTTCGTTGCCGCTGATAAAGGCGAATATTTTGATATCGCCGTTCAGATCAGGATTTGAAAATTCCCGCAAACGCGGAACCATCGCGTTATTTGCCCTGCTCTGAAAGGGCCAGCGGCCGGTCCTGCGCGGATTCCCAGCCGAGCAAAGCCGTTTTGCGCACGGGGCCCCAGTGATAATCGCCAAACAGTCCCGTGGATTTTATTACCCGGTGGCAGGGTATGAGATAAGCAACGGGATTGTCGCCCACGGCCGTGCCCACTGCGCGCGCCGCTTTGGGATGACCGATCCGCTGCGCGATGCGGGAATACGTGGCCACGCGGCCGGCGGGCACTTTCAGGAGCGCCTCCCATACTTTCAGCTGGAAGGGCGTGGCTTTGATGTGCAGCCGGATGCGGCTTTCCTTTTTGATGCCTTCTTCGATGCCGTCGAAGTATGTTTTTAGATCATCGATAAATGGGGAAGGAGAGGCTATGAACTGCGCGTTGGGCCATTGCCTGCGGAGCGTTTCCAGGGCGGCGGCGTGATCGTCCGCAAAAGCGACGGAGCATAAACCTTTGCCGGTGGCGGCGGCCAGCATGGGGCCGAAGGCGGTGCCGATGAAAGCATACCGGATGGTGAGGGCTTCGCCGCCGTTGCGGTATTCGCCGGGCGTCATCGCTTCCAGGTTCACGAACATGTCGTGGAGGCGGCTGGTGCCGGAGAGACCGGTTTCAAAAGTAGCCTGCTCCACCGTATAATCTTTTGCCAGCAGCTCTTTGGCGTGCTGCAGGCTGATATACTGCAGGAATTTCTTCGGGCTTACGCCGGCCCATTCCGTAAAGAGGCGCTGAAAATGGTACGGGCTCATATGTACGGCGGCGGCGATATCGTCCAGCGAAGGCTGCACGGTATGGTTCGCGTGAATGTACGCGATGGCGTCTGCTATTTTATCGTAATGGTGCATCGTTTTTTTCTTGCAAATAACATTCGTTTTCATACCTGTACCACCTGTTTCTTGCTGTTTTGAATTGCATGGAAGTTACTGCATTCGGATTTAATGCGAACCATCCTGCGGAACGGGCAAAAAAATGCCGCCGGAAGAAGCTCCTGCGGCGGCATTGATGATAAATTGAATTGAAGTAATGGTGTTTTTATACCTTCCTGATCTTCACGTAAAAATTCTTGTCTATCGCAAATTTTTCAGCATTCTTTATCGTGATCGTTTTCCATTCCGTGCCGGGTGTGATGGTTTGCCATTTGCCGTTGCCGGGATCTATTTTCAGCGGCATGTCGAAATCTTTTACATCGGCTGACCAGCGGTAACGCAGCCGGTTGCCGCTGAGAGAATATTCGAATACGGGCGGCTGCGAATGGCGGAGGTATTGATCGAACACCTTGTCGAAATTTTTCCCGCTGACCTTATTGATATATTGTTCCACCTGGGCGGAAGTAACGGTTTGATGATAGAACGTTTTGTTCAGCCCGCGCAGCATCTTCCGGAAAGTATCGTCGTTGCCGATCATCTGGCGGATGGTGTGCAGCATGTTGGAGCCTTTGTAATACATGTCGCCGGAGCCTTCGGCGTTCACGCCGTAGGGAGCGATGATGGGAATGTCGTTGGCGATGCGTTTGCGGATGCCCTGTACATAAGCGTTTGCCGCATCCTTGCCGTACCGGCATTCGGTAAAGAGGGTTTCGGAATAGTTGGTGAAGGATTCATGCACCCACATGTCCGCAATATCTTTTGTAGTGATGTTGTTGCCAAACCATTCGTGGCCGCTTTCGTGGATGATGATAAAATCCCACTTCAGGCCCCAGCCAGTGGCGGAAAGGTCGCTGCCGCGATAGCCCATTTTATACTGGTTGCCATAGGCGACGGCGCTCTGGTGCTCCATGCCGAGGTGCGGCGTTTCCACGAGCTTGTAGCCGTCCTTATAAAAAGGATAGGGGCCGAACCAGTGCTCGAAACATTCCATCATCGGTTTCACCACCTCAAAGTGGGTGCGGGCGCGGGGAAGGTTGTAATCCAGCACCCAGTAGTCCAGGTCCAGCGGGCCTTCTTCGCCCTGGTAGCGGTCGGAGAAATGCCCGTAATGACCGATGTTGAGCGCTACGTCGTAGTTGTTGATCGGGTTGCTGATGTACCAGGTGGAAGTAACCGTGCTGTCCGCGGTTTGACTGACGCCCAGCAGGCGGCCGTTCGATACG
>CBINIO010000250.1:0-6486 GCA_966250725.1 uncultured Chitinophaga sp. | reverse complement strand
CTTTGAGGAATGAAAGTGGATCGCTGACCTTTTCTTTCAAGGCAAAATTTAATATGTCCTGCGCTGCCCTGATAGCCTGCTGTAGCTGCTCATTAAGCAATGCCGCATTGCCATAAACTTCAGGAAGGTTGCCGTCTATACGCGACCGTTTGATGTTCCAGTAGGCCGGAGGAATGGCTATCTCTGAATTTAAGAGGGTGCGCTTATCAATGGAATGGCAATACTGGATAAAGATTACGCTGGTGCCGTCCCGGCGTACAAATTTCTTTTTGCATACGGGTTTGATTGGAAGCATAGTTACTCTATAATTTACTCTATAAAAATGCTGTCGGCCTCTATAAAGATAGTTTACAGAAAAGCGCAACGGAGTTATAGAATATTGAAAATCATAGAGTTACTGTAGCGTTATGTTGAATGCCGTCTGGCTGAAAAGTTTGATGGAAATCCCAGCGGGATCACAGAGACGAAAGTCTACGAAACTAAAGCCGCGCAGATCGCATGATTGGCGCGGCTTTTTGATTTTTTTCAGGTGATGTTAAACCTTGTTAATCCACTTCAAATGGTGGCAAAAAAGGTGGCACATAAATATCCTAACTTGGTGCCACCTTTTTTCTCCGAAAGGCTTGTCTGCATTGATTTTCACGGAACCGAAACGGTTCATTCCGAACCATTCCAAACTACAATTTCGGTTACCAAAAACAGGATGTATGAAGTTAAGTCAAGACCTCTGTATTTCTTTCTGGCTTCGTCAGCAGAACAAGAACAAGAACAACAAGGCAACTATCCTCCTGCGCGTCATGATCGCCGGCGAATATAAAAACGCCTCCTCCGGGAACGCTTCGACAACAAATCCGCGTTCATCGCCGGACGGACTGCCGAAGTCGTCGAAATCAGCAAGCACATCGCGACATTGCTGCCTGTTCCCTGCCCATTCGCATCCTTTCCGCATCAATTCCACTTTTTCCCCGGACGCCCACGCATTTCCGTCCGATATCCGACGCCTGCAAACCGCCGTTAGAAGGCCTGTACAGCCTGTAGCTTGCGTGTAGACAGCCGGAACAGGCCTTCGCCGCTCAACCACTTTCAACCACAAGCTGCTGCTCGCTGTCGCAAATACCCCTAAAAACGCCGTAAATCACACTGTCCCGTTTACTTGACTCCTGATATCTTTGTAACATAGCACCAAAAACAAAAAGAGTCGCACGGAGGAACGTGACGTCATAAAATCAACAATCCACTAAAACTTAATACCATGAAAAGAATCGACGCTTACCTTTTCTTTGAAAAAGAATGCCGCGAGGCCATGACCTTCTACCAGGAATGCCTCGGCGGTGACCTATCACTGATGCCCATCGGCGAATCCGCAGCGGGCGATCAGATGCCGCCAGAGAAAAAAGACCTCATCATGCATTCCAGTCTCACCAATGGCGGCGTGGTGCTCCTGGCAGCCGATAACTGCATGGGCGGCCCGCTTGAAAAAGGAAAAACAATGGCCCTCACTCTCAATTGCAGCAGCGACGAGGAATTGCATAACATTTACAATAAACTCTCCGCCGGCGGCAAGGCGACGCATACGCCGAGGGTCGAGTTCTGGGGTGATACCTTCGGTATGCTGACCGATAAGTTTGGCGTAGATTGGATGCTGTCATACCGGCCGCAGGACCAATAACTTTTTATTGTCCCTGCCAGATAGACAATGCTTTTTGCAATAATGATCGCCCTGTTGGTTCGGGGTGATAACATTTAAGCATTACGTGTGAAGTCTACCACCGCGCCGCCATCACCAATGCCATCACCACCGGGAACGACCCGTCCATCCCCTTCCTGATCGCCCTCAATGACAGCGAGATCTTCTTCTCCACCGTCTTCAGCGAGATCCCCGTCCTTTCGGCGATCTGCCGGTAAGTAAGCCCTTCTTCCCGGCTCAGCCGGAGAATGTTGCGCTGGTCTTCAGGCAGGCTTGCCAGCAGGCTGCGGACGATGCGCTCCATTTCGTTGTAGAGCAGCGGGTCGTGATCGATCAGTTCCTGGGTAATGGATGCCAGCCGGTCGTAGAAAGCGGCATCGGATTTAAGACGGCGCAATGCCTTCAGCTCCTGGAAACGGACGGCCTGGTGGAGATATGCGGCCAGTTTTTCGATCCGTGCCGCGGCACGGCGGTTCCAGAGGGAAATGAACACTTCTTGCACCACGTCCTGCGCTAACGGCCCGTCGTTCAGCATGGCGCGTGCCCGCTGGTAGAGCGTCTTCCAGTAGCGCTGGTAAATCTCCGTAAATGCGTCCTGATCGTCCCCCTGCAGCAATTCATATAACTGCTCGTCTGAATATGTCGAATATGCCGGCATCCAGGCGATAAAAGTACGGACTTTTCCGGCATTTTTTTAATCCCGGCCGTACAACGCGCTACGCCGGGAATAATGGCGCAGCGTGAAAAAAATAGGGCTCCGGAAAAATCCGGGGCCCTGCTTATCACACAATTTATCAACCGTTATCCTTATATACTGTCAAATTCATCCACCAGCTCCTGCGCGAGCTTCTGGATCTTGGACGTTTCCGCATCGGCCAGCGCGCGCGCTTTGCGGGCGGCTTTCAGACCTTCTTCCTTTTTCTTCAGCGACAGGCAGATCCAGCCGAAAGTGCTCTGTATGCTGTACTCTTCCGGGTCCAGCTCCACGGCCTTTTTCGCCATTTTGTAAGCTTGCGGGAGGAAGGGCTTCATCTTCTCGCCGGTTTCCTTTTTCCCGCTGATCCGCCTCGCCAGGAAACTCAGTTTTTCCGCTTCGTTTTTCAGCACGCCTTTCATCGCTTTATCCGTCAACGCGATATATTGTTTGGCGCGGCCTTCGCGGAGCAGGAATTCTGCTTCCAGCATCACGGCCTGCTGCCGGCGGTCTTTGGAAGGGGATGCCGAAAAATGTTTCAGCCCTTCGTAAAACGCGGTCTCGTTGCCGGCGTACACATATCCGTACAGAGTGCTGGTCAGCAGCCTGTCCGTCAGCGTTTCCAGCTCTTCGGCGGAGGCGTAATGTTTAAAATCTTCCTGGTGGGCGAAATAATATTTGCCAAGCTTGTCGTTGCTGGTGCGCGCCAGGTTTTTGATCACTTTCCAGCCGAGCGGCGAGCCCAGCGTGCTGTCGGTCATCTTCCCGGTGATCTCCGCGGCTATTTTCCCGGCCGTCTGCCGGTCGGAGCGGTCTACGGCGAGATAGTAGTTGAGAAGGAAGGGAACGTCGCGCTGCCCGTTTTCATAACGTTTCGTGAGCGACGACAGGCTGCGGTCCGGATCAGTTGCCATGCGGCCTTCTTCGAGAAATTCCTCGGCCGTCATGCGCGAGCCGGTGCGGTGGATCACTTCGCCTTTGGCGTTGATGAAAAGATAGGTCGGGTAGGATTTTACGTTATATTTTTCCCGCAGCGCGATCCCCTCCCCTTTTTCCATGTCCAGGCGGGTGTTCACGAACTGGTTGTTGTAAAAGTCGGCCACGTTTTTGAGAACGAACACATTTTTGTCCATCCATTTGCAGGGAGCGCACCAGGAAGTGAAACAGTCGAGGAACACGAGCTTGTTTTCCTTCGCGGCCTGCGCCAGCGTTTCGTTCCAGGTGGCGGTACCGAAGCGGATGCCCTCTTCCTGCGCGCGGAGCGTGAGGGTGGCGGAGAGCGCGCAAATCAGTAAGAATGGTTTCATGATGATGTTTTTTAAAAGGGCGCCGGAACACCCGGCGCCGCTTGATCGTATGGGTCTGTCAATGGTTGGTTTTATCTTTCGTATTGCGGTATGCCGGGGTTCATGGTCAGCACGTTGGGCGGAACGGGCAGGACGTACCTGTTGTCGTTCGCGGGCAGCGTCCATGTCTGGTCCCCGTGCTTGTGCGTCACGGTTTTGGCGAAGCGCGGATCTTTGTTAAGACGTTTCAGGTCGAAGAGCCGGTGCGTTCCCACAAAAGCCAGCTCGCGGCGGCGTTCGTCGAGCACCATGCGGAGCGCTTCCTCTTTATCGGCGGCTGCCAGGTGCTGGTTGTTTTTGATGCGGAAATCGCGGAGGCGGTTGATGTGCTGCATCGCTTTATCCTTGTCCCCTACGCGCGCTTCGCATTCTGCGGCGGTGAGGATGATCTCGGGGAGGGAAAGACCCACGTTCTGTTCTGCATAGGACGCCCACAGCACACGGCCGGGGAAGTTGATCACGGCGGTGCCGAACTGGGCTTTGCCATCGCAGTAGAACAGCTTGAAGCGCTGGTCTTCCGCACCGGCGGGCAGATCTCGGTTAAAAGTGGCGATCAGGTCGTCGGTAGCATACACTTCCCCATACACCGTACCGTTGCTGGAGCTGCTGAGCCGCGCCCAGAGCGTTTCCGGGTTGAGGTTGCCGTCGGGAAAAGCGGTGCTGTCCGCCAGGGTGCATACGCGGCCGAAGGTGCCTTTACGCGTGGTGTAGAGCTTGTAATCCACCAGCTCGTCCGCGAGCTTGAGCGCTTCGTTGGCATTCTTCAGCGCGTTCTGGTAGTCGCCCATATACAGGTACATCCGGCTCAGGAAGGCGAAGCCCACGCTTTTCGGCGGATGGAAAGCGTTCGGCACTTTCTCGAACAGACCGGGCGTGGCTTCGTCGAGGTCCTTGCGGATCTGCTCGTACACTTTCTCCACGCTCACGCGCTCGTACTTTGCGTTGATGTCTTCTGACAGGATCAGGGGCACGCCAAGATCGGTGCCCGCCGTAGCGGGATCGTAATGTTTGGCGTACGTGTTCACCAGCGTAAGGTACTCAAAGGCACGGCCGACGAGGGCTTCAGCCTTCACGCGGCGTTTTTCGGCGTCCGTTCCGTCGGGCACGTTCATCACGTTGTTGATGATCACGTTGTACGTGAAGATGTGGGAATAAGCGGGCTCCCACTGGTTATCCACCTGCCCCGGTTCCAGCACCTGCCCCGGTTCGAAGGTGTACAGGTTGCGTTTGAACACCGGGTAGCGGTTGAAGCCTGCGGATTTGTTGACATCGTTGTCGGTACCGGCCTGCACATCGTCCGTCAGGAAAACGGGATAGGCGGACACGGCGCGGTATAGCCCGAGGTCGTTCCCCAGTTTCTGATAATCGTCGAAGAACTCGGGGATGGTATATCCTTTGGGCTTGACGTCGAGATATTTATTACATCCGGCGGCCAGTAAAACGGCGGCGCCGGCGATTATTCCAAATACTGTTTTTTTCATCATGCACATGTTTAGAAGGAAAGGTTAAGGCCAAAGGTGTAGCTGGTGGGCACCAATACGCCGCGGGTCGGGGAACTGCCCGCCGAGGCGCCGCTCCACACTTCCGCGTCGAGGCCCTGCTTGTTGGCGGACCAGCGCCATGCGTTCTGCACCTGCATCATGAGGCGGAGCCCCTGCACCTTGTATTTGCTCAGCAGCGACGAAGGCAGGTTGTAAGCCAGCGTAACGTCGCGCAGCTTGATGAAGCTCGCTTTCGAAATATGCGCGTCCGCGGCGTTCCAGATCAGCGTGGAGTTGGTGGGTGCCGACGCATAATAGGCGGGCGCCATGCCGGGGATGTTCTCATCTCCGGGTTCGCGCCAGTAGTTCAGCGCCATACGGTCGATGTTGGTGGTGTAGTTGAGCTCGGGCAGGCGCGTCAGGTACGGCGCGGTGACGTCGCGCTGGATGTGCCCGCCGTAATAGATGAACATGAAGAACAGCTCGAAGTTTTTATACTTCAGGTTGTTGATCAGGGAAGCGGAGTACGGGGGAACGGTGGTGCCGGAATACACGAGATCCTCCGGCGTCAGCTCGCCCGCGCTGCGCACGATCTTGCCGTCTTTCGTATAGGCCTGCGGGTGACCGTCCTTGTCCAGGCCCGCATACCGTATGCTGTACAGCGAATTCATCGCGTGACCGGTACGGTTCTGCAGGTTGTACACGTAATCGATGGTGGAATTGGCGGACACGTAGAGGTCGGTCAGCTCGTTCTTGTTGTAGTTGAAGTTAAAAGTGCTCGACCAGCGGAAATCGTTCCTCCGCATGTTCACGCTCGTAAGCGACAGGTCCACCCCGCGGTTAAGCATGGCGCCGTAGTTCACGGTGATCGTGTTCCATCCCAGCGTGGGATCGGATTTCAGGTCGCCCAGCAGGTCGGATGACCGTTTGTCGTAAAAATCGACCGTACCGGTAAGGCGGCCTTTCAGCATATTGAAGTCGAGCCCGAGGTTGATCACGTTCGTTTTCTCCCAGCGCAGCAGCGCATTCGGCGGATAATCGATATATGCCTGCGATTCGTTGGTGTAATAGTTGGTGCCGTTGTTCCTGGAGATGAGGTGCGGGCCCGCGTCTTTCGCCACGTTGCCGTTCACGCCGTAGGTAGCGCGCGCAGACAGGCGGTCGAGCCAGGGCAGGTCGTTCTCGCTGATCACGTACATCGCGCCGGCAGACCACAGCGGGCGGTATTGATATTTCGGGTCGGTACCAAAGAGGTTGCTCTGGTCCATACGGATAGAG
>CBINIO010000249.1:0-6494 GCA_966250725.1 uncultured Chitinophaga sp. | reverse complement strand
GACGTGACCAAAGTAGCGTCGGGCCTGGCAATTCCCGTGAACCGCGTGCCGGTGAACAAGCTGCTGCAGCACCCGGACAATTATGAAAGCACGCTCGTGGCGCTCGTAAAAGGCGGCTTCGACCCGCTGCCCGCGGCGGGCGACAAGCTCGGCGGCGATAAAAAGCTCAACGACGGTTTTGGCAATATCAACCTGCATACCGAAGTGACCAGCCCCATCGCCAACGTGGACGCGCCCATTCTGGCGAACTATTTCGGCATTCCCTTCAACAAACAGGTGACCGAAGATTCGGTGGCGCCGCAGTTCCACCTCCGCAATACCGACGACGTGGTGGTGCTCAGCTCCGAGATCACCATCGCGCCGGTGATCATCACCGGTATGGTCACCGACGTAAAAGGCGGCGACGGCAACTATGAGTATTTCCAGCTGATGGCTACCCGCGACATCGACTTCTCCGAAACGCCGTTCGCGCTGGTGACCACCAACAACGCCAATGCGTCCACCCCCACCGGCTACCCGGCGCAGGGATGGGGCACCGGCGAAAAGCGCACCTTCAAATTCAACCTTACCAGCGGCTTCGCGGCCAAAGGCACCTTCTTTTACGTAGGCGGCGCGGGCAGGAAGATCAACGGTTCCGGCTCCACCAGCCTCACTTCTTCCAACTGGATCAGGTATTTCGACTACACCAAGCAGGACGGCGACGGGTTCGGCCTGAAAACAGGCGGCCTCATGGCGAACAGCGGCAACGCTTCCGGCGTGGCGGTTTTTGAAGGAACGAACATCACCGTGGATTCCCGCCCGGTGGACGTGCTCTTTATCCACAACGGCGGCAGCCTTTATACGGCCGGCCCGCCCATGAAAGGGTACAAGATCACCAACACCGACTACTACGACATCAAAAACCCGATCACCCTGGAAAGCCAGCCCTACTTCGTGTCCGGCTCCAATACCCTCTGCCTGTCGTACAACACGGCCGACATGGGTTACTGGTACATGCTCGGCGGCGAATACAACGTAACGCTCGGCCGCTGGATGAAAGCAAGACAGCAGAACAATTTCCTGATGACGAAACAGACCACCATCGAAGAGCTGGAAGGCGAGTTCGCCACCAAACTGTTAGAATAATTTTTGCCGGCTTATAGAGCAAGGGTCGTCCCGCTTTTTGGGGCGACCCTTTTTTTGCGCGCCGCCGTCCGCTCGTATAAAAATATTGGCGCTGGAACGTTATTTTTTATACTTTGAAACCTCATTTTAAAATTCCTGTTAGATGAACAACGAATATTCGAGAAGGTCGTTCCTTAAAAAAGCAATGCTGGCGTCCGCTGCGGCCGCCACGCCCGGCATCCTGATGGCCGGCCAGCGCGGCCCGCGCAGAATAGGGCCAAACGACAAAGTGAACCTCGCCTGTATCGGCATCGGCAACCGCGGCGGGGAGATCACCCAGGCGTTCGCCAAAACCGGCCTGGCAAATTTTGTAGCGTTTTGCGATGTGGACATGGGCGCCCCCCATACACAAAAGATCCTCAAACAGTTCCCCGACGTGCCCCGTTTCCAGGACTTCCGGGAAATGTTCGACAAAATGGGCAACCAGATAGACGCGGTGACCGTCGGCGTGCCTGATTTTTCCCACTTCCCCATCACCATGATGGCGATCGGCCTCGGCAAACACGTGTATTGCGAAAAACCGATGGCCCGCACTTTCAACGAAGTGGAGCTGATGATGAAGGCGGCCGCCAAGCACCCGAAAGTAGTGACCCAGATGGGGAACCAGGGCCATTCCGACGCCAACTATTTCCAGTTCAAGACCTGGGTGGACGCGGGCATCATCAAAGACGTGACCCATATCGACGCGCATATGAACTCACCGCGCCGCTGGCACGGCTGGGACCCGAACATCAAATCCTTCCCCGCGGCGCAGCCCGTTCCTTCCACGCTGGACTGGGACGTTTGGCAGATGGCGACGCAGGGCCATTCCTACAATAAAGATTTTGTGAACGGTCAATGGCGCTGCTGGTTCGACTTTGGTATGGGCGCGCTGGGCGACTGGGGCGCGCATATCCTCGATACGGCCCACCAGTTCCTCGACCTCGGCCTGCCTTACGAAATAACGCCGCTGAAGCTCGAAGGGCATAACAATTTCTTTTACCCGATGAGCACCACGCTCAGCTTTAAATTCCCCGAGCGTAAAAATATGCCGGCCCTGGAAGTGAAATGGTACGACGGGCTGGACAACCTGCCGCCCATCCCGAAAGGTTACGGCGTATCGGGTCTCGATCCGAACATCCCGCCCCCGAGCACCGGCGCCATCAAACCCGCCAAGCTCAACCCGGGCAAGATCATTTACAGCAAGGAGCTGACCTTTAAAGGCGCTTCCCACGGCAGCACGCTTTCCATCATACCGGAGGAAAAAGCGAAAGAAATGGCCTCCAGGCTGCCGGAAGTGCCGAAAAGCCCGTCCAACCACTTCGCCAACTTCCTGAAAGCCTGTAAAGGCGAAGAGCAAACGCGCTCGCCGTTCGCGATCGCGGGGCCTTTGAGCCAGGTGTTCTGTCTCGGCGTGCTCGCGCAGTGGACCGGCGAAAAGCTCCAGTTCGACCGCCAGAAAAAGGTGATCACGAACAACAGGCACGCCAACGAGCTGCTGGTGGGCCCACCGCCGCGCAAAGGCTGGGAGCAGTATTACAGGGTGTAACGTTTTACAAGCGATACAGGAGAGACGGTCTGAAGGCCGTCTCTTTTTTTTGCGGGGAAGAATGTGCTTTTACGGACAGGCAGCGGTTGCGGCGCATTTCAATGCGCCCGGCAGCAAGATGAATATGAAACTTATTCGTTTACGGATCGGACAGCGGTTGCGGCGGCATTCCTGCGTTTGGGGCTCAAATCCGCTTTATAACGGTTGCGGTACATTCAATGCGCCGGCAGTGGCCGGCGCGAAAGCTTCCTCCATTCGCATGAATACCGCCGGAAAAATGCGATATTCAGACAATACTTTTCCGACCATGAAACAAAGCGCAGACGTTATCATCATCGGCGCCGGCCTTTCGGGGCTGGTGGCCGCGAAAGAGCTGGCCGAAAACGGCGTGAAAGTGCTGCTGCTGGAGCAGGAAGGGGAGCAGGACCTCGGCGGGCAGGCCTTCTGGTCGCTTGGCGGCCTGTTCCTCGTAGATTCCCCGCTGCAGCGGCGTATGGGCATAAAAGACAGTCTTGAGCTGGCGCTGCAGGACTGGATGGGCACCGCCGCCTTCGACCGCGAAGAAGACCACTGGCCGCGGAAGTGGGCGGAAGCGTACGTTCATTTTGCCGCCGGTGAAAAATACAGCTGGCTGCGGCAGCACGGTCTCCGCTTTTTTCCCGTAGTGGGCTGGGCGGAGCGCGGCGGTTACGGCGCCGTGGGGCATGGCAATTCGGTCCCGCGGTTCCATGTTACCTGGGGCACAGGCCCGGGCGTGGTGGAGCCTTTTGCGGAAAGGGTAAAAGACGCGGTGAAGAAAGGAACGGTGGAAATAAAATTCAGGCGCCGCGTGACGGAGCTGGTCGTGGAGAACGGCGCCGTGAAAGGCGTGCGCGGCGTAATGCTCGGTCCTGCAAACAACGGCAGGGGCGAACAAAGCCCCGATACCGTTACCGGCGATTTTTTCGTAGAGGCGTCGACGGTAGTGATCACATCGGGCGGCATCGGCGCCAATCACGACCTCGTTCGGAAGAACTGGCCGGAAAGGCTGGGCCCCGCGCCGCAGCATATGCTCAGCGGCGTTCCGCATTATGTGGACGGGCGCATGCTGCAGGCCGCGCAGGCGTCCGGCGCGCGCATCATCAACCCCGACCGGATGTGGCATTACACCGAAGGCATCCGCAACTGGTCGCCCATCTGGAGGAACCATGGCATCCGCATTTTACCCGGCCCCTCGTCCCTCTGGCTGGACGCCCGGGGCAGCCGGCTGCCCGCGCCGCTGTTCCCCGGTTTTGACACGCTCGGCACGCTGCGGCATATCGGGCATACGGGTTACGATCATTCATGGTTCATCCTCACGCAAAAGATCATCAAAAAAGAATTTGCGCTGTCAGGCTCCGAACAAAATCCCGATCTCACCGGCAAAGACTGGAAACAGGTGCTGGGCCGCGCATTTGGCAAAAAGGCCACCGGCCCGGTGGAAGCGTTCAAGGAAAAAGGAGCGGACTTTGTCGTGGCCGCAGATCTGCAAACGCTCGTGGATGGCATGAACAAGCTGACCGCCGAACCGTTGCTCGATTACCGGCAGGTATTGCAGGAAGTAAAGGCGCGCGACAACGAGCTGAACAACAAATTCTGCAAGGACCTGCAAATAGCGGCCATCCGCAACGCCCGTCAATATCTCGGCGACAGGCTGATCCGCACCGCGCCGCTTCACAAATTGCTCGACCCTTCCGCCGGCCCGCTGATCGCGGTAAAGCTGCACATCCTCACGCGAAAGACTTTAGGCGGTCTTGAGACGAACCTGGACGGTCAGGTATTGGGCATGAAAGGCATACCGCTGGAAGGGCTATACGCAGCCGGTGAGGCCGCCGGCTTTGGCGGAGGCGGCATGCATGGATACCGTGCGCTCGAAGGCACTTTCCTGGGAGGTTGTATTTTTTCCGGGAGAGCGGCGGCGCGGGGAATACTCAAGTTGCGGTAAATTTTTTTACTGTTGTTTCGAAAATAAATCCTGGTATAAAAATCTGTTTTTTCTTCTTCAACGTATCTACACTGGAGGGGCATTCAAAGACTTATTCACAGTGGGAAAGAACATGAGGTGTGGCAGGCGGAAAGCCGCCATGGAAAAGCATGCCCGAAAAAAATGGGAAATAGTACGGGTCCGACAGGTAAACTAGTAATGAAGCACCGCCCCGTCTTCCGCTGCGGGGCGGTTTTTTCAGCTTATCGCTGTAGTATGATTACTACATGCCCATCGTACTTGTTCTAGCATGCAAACATTTCCCCGTGCCTACCTTAGCGGGGGAGCGACCAGTGCCCGACAAGAAAAACCAGCGATCAATAACCATATACACCTATGAAGAGCTTCTTCCTTCTGCGCGTTTCCGCGTATTCCAGTAATGTTATTTTTTTATTGTCATCCGCCGCGTTCTCAAAACGGTTGTTGCGTATGACCGCTGCGGGGCGGTTGCATGCTGCGCGCGTTTTGCACATACAGTCTGCGCGGCTGTTGCATCGGCTGCTGAACGGACGGCATTTTGTCCTGCAAGAAGAACAGTACAATACAGGCTTGCAGGAAACTGATTAAAGGCTTCGAATAATGGTTATCATAGGAATTGGGGCCGTCTGTTAAGACGGCCTCCTTCTTTATATTTGCAGTATGAAGATCCACCAGGCATTGATACGGCTGCAGGAAAAAAAACGCGGCTTTCACCTCATTACGGAGGAGGTGCTGCAGGCGCTGCCGCAGCTGCGCGGGCTGAAGACCGGCATGTGCCAGGTATTTATCCGGCACACTTCCGCCTCCCTTACCATCAACGAAAATGCGGACCCTACGGTGCGGAAGGATTTTGAAATGTACTTCAGCAAAACCGTTCCCGAAAACGATCCCGGTTACGAGCATGATTACGAAGGCGCCGACGATATGCCCGCGCACCTGAAAGCCGCGCTGCTGGGCAGCTCCGTGATGATACCCGTTCGCAACGGAAAGCTTGCGCTCGGCACCTGGCAGGGCGTGTACCTCTGCGAACACCGCAACCACGGCGGCCCGCGCGAGCTGGTGATCACGGCATGGGGAGAAGAGCAGTAAAAAAATAATAACCTCCATTTATTAACTTAGCAGCCTATGAGCAACAACAAACAAAGCGGGCTTTACCAGCAGGGCGCTGCCATTGCCTGGGAAGCCGCCGCACCGGGCATTCAGCGGCAGATATTCGGTTACGATGAAACGATGATGCTGGTAAAAGTGAAATTCGAAAAAGGCGCCGTGGGCGATATGCACCGGCATCCCCATACACAGGTGAGTTATGTGGAAAGCGGCGTTTTCGAGCTGACCATCGGCGGCGAAAAAAAAGTGCTGCATACCGGCGACGGTTATTTTGTGCCTTCAAACGTGCTGCACGGCTGCGTCTGTCTTGAGCCCGGCGTGCTCATCGACGTATTCACTCCATACCGCGAGGATTTTTTAACCGGAAAATAAACGACATGCAATATCCCGAAATGGCCGCTTTCATCAACACATTGATCGATAAGGTAGAACAGCTGATACCCGAATACATGGCAAGGAAAGAAGACCGCGAGAAAGAAAGAGGAGGTTCCGCCATTTGCATACTCGACCCCGAAGGCCGCGTGTACGGCAAAATGTTCGGCACGGATGCCATCATGGCCCGCGAACGGTACCGCGTTGCATGGATCAAGGCCAGCCAGGCCTGGATCACCGGCTTGCCCACCGGCGAATACGAAAGACAGGTGTTCAATAAAGAAATAGATGAAGGCAAATACGGCATCCGCCGCCCGGACCTCATCGGCTGGGAAGGCGGCC
>CBINIO010000248.1:0-6498 GCA_966250725.1 uncultured Chitinophaga sp. | reverse complement strand
GCCACGTTGCTGCTGAAAGCGGCGAGACACAATAACAGCACCAGCGTGATCTTGAACACCGTGAGCACGTTCTGCCAGCTCGCGCTCATGCGGATGCCGGTAAGGTTGATGAGATAAAGCACCGCCACGGCCGTGATCGCGATGGTTTTGCGGCCGCCTTCGTGCTGGAAGGTTTCGGGCAGCAGCACGGGGCCAATGTATTCCGCGCCCACGATACATACGGCGGCGATGGACGCTGCGTTGGATATCAGCAGGGTCCAGTTGATCATAAAAGAATAAGCGGGGTGGAAACCGTAAGACAACACTTTATAAAAACCGCCGGCCACCGGGTAGCGGCTGCCGATCTCCGCATAGGTAAGCGCGCCGCAAAGCGTAACCAGTCCCCCCAATACCCAAACCATAAAAAACAACGACGGCGCGCCGGTTTCGCGGGCCACGCTGATAGGGGTCCTGAAAATGCCCATGCCGATCACCAGTCCGACCACGATCATGGTAAGGTCGAAGGGGCCCAGCTTTGGTTGAATGCTCATAGTTATACAAGATAACCGATTATTTACATAAAATATCCGTAGGTTTGCCCCCGGTAAACGGTTGCCCCTGATCGTGATCGGGCATTAATAGGGAATCCGGTGAAAATCCGGAGCTATCCCCGTAGCTGTAAACCCGCCGCCTGCCTCCCCGGCAGCGCGATGTTTCCCGGAATCCTCCAGCCACTGTTCCGCATAGCGGAACGGGAAGGTTCCACCGGGAAGCGGGCAAGCCAGAAGACCTGCCGTATATCTTCCATTCCCTGCTTCGGGTGAAAGCAGAGAGCATGTTGCACTTATTCAACCTAAAACGTACATGAAAACGAAAAGCTCAATGCTTACTTTCGGCTTGCTGGCTATATGCTATGCGGCTTCCGCGCAGGACAGCGCACAAGTTTCCCAATTGAACACCTTTGTAGTGACCGCTACCAAATTCGCAAAAAAACAAAGCGAGACCGGTAAAGTGCTGACCGTTATCACCAGCGAACAACTCGCAAAAAACACCGGCCGCACCGTGGCGGACGTGCTGAACGAACAGGCCGGCATCGTCGTGAACGGCGCAGGCTCCAACCCCGGCAAAAACCGCGAGCTTTATTTCCGCGGCGCCACCAGCCAGTACACCTCCATCCTCATGGACGGCATCCCCATGGCGGACGCCACCGGTCTTACCGGCAGCGCCATCGACCTGCGCCTGCTGCCCGTTGACCAGGTGGAGCGCATCGAGATACTGCGCGGCACGCAAAGCACCATGTACGGCGCGGACGCGATCGCCGGCGTGATAAACGTGATCACCAAAAAAGGGAGCGGCAAACCCGTCAGCGCGTACGGCGACCTCGTGTGGGGCAGCAACCGCAGCCTGAAAGGCTCGCTGGGCCTGCGCGGGCAGCAGGAGAACGTGGAGTACAACGTCAGCTTCACCCATTACGAAACCGACGGCATTTCAGAAGCCGCGCCCGCCGATACCATCCACGATCCGAACTTCGACCGCGACGGCATCAAACAGAACGCCTTTATGGCGAACGTGGGCATCCAGGCGACGGAACAGCTGAAGCTGCGCCCCTTCCTGTTTTACAGCGATTACAAAAGCCGCTACGACGGCGGGCCTTTTGTGGACGCGCTCGTCAATAACAACCAATCCAAGCTGATCCACACCGGCATCCGCGGCGAATACGATCTCAACGGCAAAGGCCAGGTACACGGCAACTTCGCCTACCAGAAGATCACCCGCCGCGACGAAAGCGCATGGGGCGTTACCGATCTTGACGGCCGCAGCTATTTCGCGGAGCTGTACGGCAACTACGACCTCACCGGCTGGCTGCAGGCCATGGTGGGCGTGGAATACCGCAAATCGCAGATGTTCGACACCACCTTCCGCAACCCTTACGGCGTGCGCGATATGAACAACACCAGTCCTTATGCGGCGCTTTTTATCAAAAACCTGCACGGGTTCAGCTTCGAGCTGGGCGGCCGCTACACCATACATTCGCAATACGGCAACAATTTCACCTACACCGTCAACCCGTCCTATCTTATTTCGGATAAGCTGAAGATCTTCGCCAGCGTGGCGTCGGGATTCAAAGCGCCTACGCTCACCGCGCTGTACAGCATCTGGGGCAGCCCCGACCTGAAGCCGGAACACGCCACCAGCTACGAAGCCGGCGCCCAGGCCTTCCTGCTGAACGAAAAGCTGAACCTGCGCGCGGTAGCGTTCAAACGCGACATGAAAGACGTGATCGCTTTTATTCCCGCTACCAACAAATATGTGAACTTCAACCAGCAGCACGACAAAGGGCTGGAGATCGAGCTTTCCCTGCAACCCGCCAAAGGGCTCAACATCAAAGCCACCTACGCTTATGTGGACGGCGAAGTGACCACGCAGGACGTTCCCGGGAAAGACACTACGTACAACAACCTCATCCGCCGGCCCAATCATACCGGCACGCTCAACGTGGGTTACCAGGCGACCAAACACCTGTTCATAAGCACAACGCTCCGACAGACCGGCACCCGTTTCGACCAGTATTACCCGCCGTTCCCGCAGCCGATGGAAGTGGTGCAGCTGGATGCCTACACCGTGCTGGACGCTTATGTAGAGTACCGGTTCTCGCCGAAGGCCAATTTGTTCTTCAATGCGAACAATATCACGAACAATAAAAAGTATTGGGAAATTTATGGGTATTCCGTGTTAGGGTTTAATGTGGCAGCAGGGGTTTCGTTTACGTTGTAAGTAACGAAGCAGCGCCATAAAAAAAGGCTGTACCGCGTAAATGTGGTACAGCCTTTTTGCGAGTATGCGTTTATGTTATGTTTTTCTTCTTGCCTGGAAGAACGATTTCACCAGCTGCAAACTTTCCGTTTCGCAAAGGCCGCTTTCCAGTTTTGTTTTGGGGTGAAAGGGGGAAACGGCGCCCGTAACCCTGCGATAGCCGTTCTTTTCATCGGCCGCGGCATATACGATGCGGCCGATCTTGCTCCAGTACAACGCGCCCGCGCACATCACGCAGGGTTCCAGCGTAACGTACAGCGTGGCTTCCATCAGGTATTTGGAGCCGAGGTAATTGAACGCCGCGGTGAGCGCGATCATTTCCGCATGCGCGGTGCAGTCGTTGAGCATTTCCACCTGGTTGTACCCGCGGCCTATCACCTGCCCGTTCATCACCACCACCGCGCCGATGGGCACTTCTCCCTTCTCCTGCGCCTTGCGCGCTTCTTTCAGCGCCTGCTGCATAAAGAATTCGTCGTTCATGACTGCACCATGTTTATAAATTCGTCTTCGCTCAATATCTTGACGGTATTGATCTTTTTTGCTTTTTCGAGCTTGCTGCCCGCGTCTTCGCCCACGATGAGATAGTTGAGCTTGCTGCTCACGCCGCTGAGTATTTTGCCGCCCTGCTGCTCCACCAGCTCTTCCGCTTCGCTGCGTTTGAGCTTGTGCAGGGTGCCGGTGAACAGGAAGGTCTGCCCGCTGAGCGTGCCTTCCGCCGAGCGTGAGCCGGTGTTGCCCTTGAGGTTGAGACCGAGCTCCTCCAGCCTTTTCAGCATGTGGATGTTGTCTTCATTGAGAAAGAACTGTTTTACGGAACCGGCTACTTTTGGCCCGATATCTTCCAGCGCGAGCAACTGCTCTTCGGTAAAATCCGCGAGACGCAATAAATGTTCGGTGGAATTGGCGAGGGTTTTGGCGGTGGTCTCGCCCACATAGCGGATGCCCAGCCCGAATATGAGGCGGTGCAGCGGCTGGCTGCGCGAGGCTTCTATGGCGGCTTTCAGGTTGGAAATGGATTTCGGGCCAAAACCTTCCAGCTTGCCGATGGCGTCGAAGTCGAGCGTGTAAATGCCGGGCACTTCCTTCAGCAGCCCGAGCGACCAGAACTTGCGCACGTTGCTTTCACCGAGGCTGCGGATGTCCATCGCGTCCTTGCTCACGAAGTGGATCATTCTTTCCACCACCTGCGCTTCGCAGCTGATGTTCACGCAGCGCCACACGCTTTCCCCTTCGGGTTTGAACAGCGGGTCCTTGCACACGGGGCAGTTCTTGGGGAAGACGATGTCGCGCTCCTCGCCCGTACGCAGGTCGGCCACGGATTTTACGATATAAGGGATCACGTCGCCGGCCCTTTCCACCAGCACGCGGTCGCCGAGCTTGAGGTCTTTTTCGCGGATCACGTCTTCGTTAAAAAGGCTCACCGAGCCGACCATTACGCCGCCGATGGGCACGGGATCGATCTTTGCCACGGGCGTGATGGAACCGGTGCGGCCCACCTGGAATTCCACGTCGCGCAGGATGCTGGTGGCCTGCCGCGCCTTGAACTTGAAGGCGATGGCCCAGCGCGGGTGATGCGTGGTCATGCCCATTTTATCCTGCAATTCGTAATCGTTCACTTTGATCACCATGCCGTCTATCTCGTAAGGAAGATCGTCGCGTTTGGTTTCAAATTCGAGACAGTGATCGATCACCGCCTGTATGCCTTTCACCACTTTCATTTCGCGCGCGGGGCTTCTGAAACCAAGCTGCCAGAGCATCGCGAGCGTGTTGCTGTGCGTTTGTATGGCGGGCGGTTCGGTAGCGCCGTCGTGCATGGTGTGATAGCTCATGTTGTAAAGAAAGGCTTCCAGCCCGCGTTTCGCCACTTCTTTCGGGTCTACGATGCGCAGCGAGCCGGAGGCGGCGTTGCGCGGGTTCGCGAGCGGGGGAAGGTTGTCCGAAGCGCGTTGTTCGTTGAGCTTCGCGAAAGTGGTTTTGTTGATGAGCACTTCGCCGCGCAGCTCTATCTGCTGGATGCCGTAATCCGAGAACCTTGCGGACAGCGGGATGGAACGGATCTGCCGGATGTTGGTGGTGATCTCGTCGCCCTGTACGCCGTCGCCGCGGGTGGCGCCGCGCGCGAGCAGGTCGTTTTCGTAGATGAGGGAAATGCTGGCGCCGTCGAACTTCGGTTCTATGCAGTATTCGATCTCCGCCAGGCCGGTCTGTTCGCGGGCTTTGCGGTCCCAGTCCAGCAGGTCGCCCGCATCGTACGAGTTCTCGAGGCTGAGCATGGGCACGAGGTGCTGCACCGTGGGAAATACTTTTGTGAGGCCCTGCGCCACGCGCTGGGTCGGGGAATCGGCCGTAACCAGCTCCGGGTGCGCCGCTTCCAGCTTTTTGAGCTGGGCGAACAGCTGGTCGTATTCCTGGTCGCTGAGCACGGGATCGTCCTGTATGTAATACCGCCAGTCGCTATGGCGTATCACGTCGCGCAGCGATGCGGCCGTTTCTTCGGGTTTGCCGGGCGTGTTGCCGGCCAGTAAAGACTTCGCCAGCGAAGCCAGCGATCTTTCAGTTTCTTTCGTATACATCGTGTATGGATAAAATCAAAAGTCTGGCGTAAATTTAATCTTTAGTTGCCACGCACGTACAAATTTCCTGTTATGAAAAATTGCGTTTACGTTACCCTCCTGGCGCTCCTGCTCTCCGCCTGCGCTTCCCGCAAAGAAAAAGCGGACCTCATCGTTCATCACGCCGTGATCTATACGGCCGATCCGTCGAACACCGTGGCGGAAGCCATGGCCGTGAAGGACGGGAAGATCATAGCCCTGGGCGGCAACGGCATGATATTGGAAAAATTCGATGCGGACTCCGTAACGGACGCGAAAGGCGCGGCCGTGTTCCCCGGCTTCAACGACGCGCACGCGCATTTTTTCGGATATGCGGAATCGTTGCGGCAGGTGGACCTGGTGGGCGCAAAAAGCTGGAACGAAGCGGTGGAGCGCGTGCGCGACTTTGCGGCCAAACATCCCTCCGCATGGGTGCTGGGCCGCGGCTGGGACCAGAATGACTGGGAGATAAAGACCTTTCCCGATAAATCGAAGCTGGACAGCTTATTCCCCGATACGCCCGTTTTGCTCGAGCGGGTGGACGGGCATGCGTCCATCGCCAACCAGGCCGCGCTGGACGCGGCGGGCGTAAAGGCGGGGCAGACCATTTCCGGCGGCACGATAGAAACAAGGAACGGCAAACTGACGGGCATATTGATAGACAATGCGACGGTGCTCGCGTCCTCCAAAATACCCGCCCCGCCGGTGGAAGAGATCGCCGCATCGCTGGAAGCGGCGGAACGGAACTGCCTGGCCGCGGGCCTTACGAGCATCACCGATTGCGGGCTCGACCTCGACGCGATGCGCCTGCTGGATACGCTGCTGGCGCAAAAGCGGCTGCATCTGCGCTTCAACGTAATGCTGAGCGACAACGAAAAAAATATAGACTGGCTGCTGAAGAACGGCGTCTATGAAAAAGAGCGGCTGCTGGTGCGCAGCGTCAAGTTCTATGGCGACGGGGCATTGGGCTCGCGCGGCGCCTGCCTGAAAGAGGAGTATTCCGACCGGCCCGGATGGAAAGGTTTTTTATTGAGCGACGCGAAACATTTCGCTGATAAAACGGCGCAGCTGGCGCAGACGGGACTGGTTGCCGAGGCGCGCGCGCCGGTCTTTC
>CBINIO010000247.1:0-6500 GCA_966250725.1 uncultured Chitinophaga sp. | reverse complement strand
CATTTCCTGGGTCTCCGCGATGCCGCCGATCATGGAGCCGGCAATGCTCCTGCGGTTGCCGATCAGGCTGAAACCGTACAGTTCCAGCGGCGTAGGCGGCACGCCCACGCATATCTGCACGCCGTTGGTGCGCAGCAGGCTTTGCACCATGTTGTAGTCGTGCGGGGCGGAAACGGTGTCAACGATAAAATCGAAGGTGTTGCGCACGGTCTTCAGCTGCTCCGGGTCGGAGGTCAGCACAAAATGATGCGCCCCCAGCGCTTTGGCGTCCGCTTCCTTTTTGGGGGAAGTGCTCAGCATCGTTACCTCCGCGCCGAACGAAGCGGCGAATTTCACGGCCATATGGCCCAATCCTCCCAAACCGATCACCGCTACCTTATGCCCCTTCCCGATCTTCCAGTGGCGCAGCGGCGAGTACGTGGTAATGCCGGCGCACAGCAGCGGCGCTACGTTCGCCAGCGGCAGCTTGTCCGATACCTTTAGCACGAATGCTTCGTCCGTCACGATCATGCTGCTGTACCCGCCGTACGTGGGCGTTTTTTTGTCCTGTTCGTAGGAGTTGTACGTTCCGGAAGAACCGTTCTCGCAATATTGTTCCTGCCCGTCCCTGCAGTTATCGCAATGCCGGCAGCTGTCCACCAGGCAGCCCACCGCGGCGAGGTCGCCGGCTTTGAACTTCGTGACCTTGTCGCCCACCTTTGTTACCCTGCCTACGATCTCATGACCGGGCACCATCGGAAAAATGGAATTGCCCCACTCGTCGCGGATCTGGTGAAGGTCGCTGTGGCAAACGCCGCAGTAAAGGATATCGAATTGTACGTCATGAGGCCCCGGGTCCCTTCTCTCAAAGCTCCAGGGAGCCACCGGCGAAGTGGCGTTCTGAGCGGCATATGCTTTTACGCTGGTCATACCAAATATTTAAAAAAATGAATAAAGCGGTAAGGTATCGTTGAATCTTGTATGAATTTTGAAGCTGGCGGTACCGGATTAACAACGATAAGCGGGAAATGGTTGTGGCGTTCGTTCCACAGAATTTACCGGAGGCTGATGGTAAGGGTCTTGTTTTCCCCGTTTACGGTAAAGGCCGCTTCTTTGAATTCCGCCGGGCGCATGGCAGGTTTTACGTTGTTGGAGAAGCCGTATTTCTCTTTCGGTTTACCGATCAGGGAGAGGTCGAGATCTTCGTTCCCGTTCTCGTCGAGAAAGGTGGAAATGGCGTATGTGCCGCTGGGCACTTCGTCAAAACCGATCGTCACTTCCGTTTGCCCTTTCACCGGCACGATCTTTACCAGCGCGGTTTTGCGGGGTTTCATAAAAGTTTCGGCGTCCGTATACCAGCCGACGTACAGCTTGCCTTCCCTGTTCTCGAGGTTGGTGATTTTGATCTTGTATTGCGCCTGGGCGAAAGCGGATGCGGATGCAAGGCAGCAGCATACCGCGATGAGCGTAAAGATTTTCCGGGTCATGTGTCGCGTTTGGGATATACGTCGAAAATATTGTACCATTTTGTATGGTCTGTGTTTTGTGGAGGAATGGTTAACTAAAAACCCATTTTATGGCAAAGTATTCTGAAAAGGCGGGCGACAAAGTGGAACGCGCGATGCATGAAATGAAGGAAGGGAAACTGAAAAGCGGCCGCAGCGGCAAAAAAGTGACCAGCCGGAAACAGGCGATCGCCATCGGTCTCAGCGAAGCGCGGGAAGAAGGCGCGAAAGTGCCGAAAAAAGCGGCTTCCCGGAAAGGCGCCGCCAAAAAATCTTCCGCGAAGAAGTCGGATTCCAAGAGCGGTTCGCATAAGTCCGGTGCGAAGAAAGCGGCGGGCACACGCAAATCCGCTGCGAAAAAGTCGACAGGCGGAACGCGTAAAGCCGCGGCTAAGAAGTCCACTGCGAAGAGCAGCACGCGTAAGTCTGCTGCTAAAAAGTCCACCGCTAAAAGCAGCTCGCATAAGTCCACGGCGAAGAAGGCCACCGCTAAAAGCGGCGCACGTAAATCCGCCGCCAGGCGCACTACCCGCAAAAAGGCCGCGCACGCCTAGCGTTCGCATCCTGCCCTCAGATAAAACAGATCAACGGGATCGTGACGATAAACAAATACACGAACCAGTGATAGGTCTTATCGTCCGCCTTGGGCGACCTGTACAGCCATAGCCGCAGCGCAACGCCCCAGTGCCACAGCACTTCAGCTATTACGACGCCGGTGAGCAGCCTGCTGCCGAATATTTCTTCCACGCCGGTTTGCGTCAGCAATATGCAGAAATACACCAGCGGCGAGAAAAGGAAAAAGTACACGCTCAGCAACACCCTCGCGGCGGTATCACCCACGGAAAGCGGCAATGTTTTCCGCCCCATGATGCGGTCGCCCACCTGGTCGCGCATGTCCTGCAAAGGCAACCCCAGACCGGCCCACAGGCTGATCACGAAAATGTACGCCCATACATTTCCCCTCACCGGCTCCACGATGTTCCACTCCGCCGCCAGTAAAGTCACCGTGCCCAGCGAAATGCAGACCACGTTCTTGGTGAACCAGTGATTGCTGCAGCCCCATTTGCAAAGCATCTGCGTGACCACCATCCAGGCCAGCGCCAGCCACACCAGCTGCAGGCAAACCGCCACGATAAGGAACAGGATGCTGTACGCCACGAAACGCCAGCGCGTTTCGCTTTCGGTCACCAAACCCTGCACCAGCGGCCTGTCCGGCTTATTGATGCGGTCTTCCTCCACGGAGTTCACCTGGTTGGCGATGCAGAACGTGAGGATGTACAGGATCGTGTAAAGCAGCGAGAAAAAGAAATACAGCGGGAAATCGTCCGCCGGTTTGTTGTGATAGATCCAGGCGCTGACGAAGGTGACCAGGCAGGGGATCACGGTGTCCCAAATGTCGTTGCTGATAAAGCGCCAAATAATATAAAGCTCCCTCATGGAAGCGGTTACTGCCGATTTGCATAGGTAGATCATAAAACTGTTAACTCAGGTGGAGAATAAGAGCGTCTCTCACTAAAATTAATCAATTTAGCGGCAAATCGGGCGAATATTGCGCGGGGCGGGCTTATCCGGCTACCTGCTCATAACGGGCCGGCAGGAATTTTTCGAGCAGCTTGTGCAGGTCCGCGTACAGGACAGGTTTTGCAAGATATTCGTTGGCGCCGGCCGCGATCATTTCTTCACGCGCTTCGATAAAAGCGTCGCCGGAGGCGATGATGACGGGCAGGTGGCGGAACGCGGGCATGCCGCGCAGGCGCGCCAGCACTTCCTTCCCCTGCATGCCGGGCAGGTGCGAATCGGTGATCAGCAGGTCGGGGTGACAGGTTTCGAGCAAAGCCAGCCCTTCCTCCGCGCTGCCGGCCAGCACCGTTTCCGCGCCCGCTTCCGAGAGGAACTTGCGGATCACGTGACCGCTGAAAAGATCGTCCTCTATCACCAGCACTTTGTACCCGCTGAACTCTCCGGCCGCCGGCAGCATATTGGCGGTTTCCACGGGCAGGCTGGTGGCCGCCTGCAGCGGGATGCTGAAGCGGCAGAGTATCTGGTCGCCGGTGTTCTCCACCATGATGTCCCCCTCCAGCAGCTCCACGAGGTGGCGGGTGATCTGCAAACCAAGACCGGTGCCTTCCACTTCGCCGTTGCGCGCGGATTCAAAAGGCAGGAACACTTTGTCCAGCTGCTCGGCGCGAAGCTGGCCCTCGTTTTTCACGGAGCAGTACAGGCGCTGTTCCTGCTGATAAAAACGCACGTCCACGCTGGCGCCGGGCGTGGAGAACTTTACGGCGTTGCTCAGCAGGTTGTTGATGATCTTGGCAAGAAAAATATGGTCGGTACGGATAAACGCGGGGATGGCCGGGTCGATGCTCAGCTGGATGCGCACCCTGCGCGTGGCGGCGACGTAACGGTTCAGCGCCACGCAGCTTTCCACGCTGTCTTTCAGGCTCACGGCCTCCATCACCGGCTCCCCGTATTTGCCGGCTTCGATCTTCGCCATGTCCAGCACGTTGTTGATGATCTCGCGCGACAAAAAGCTCGCCGCGTACAGGTAGTTGATGTCCTGCTGCAGCTCGGGATCGTCGATTTGCTGCTTGCGGCCGTGCAGCAGCTGCGCGATGCCAAAAACTGCGTTCAGCGGCGTCCTGATCTCGTGGCTGGTTTCGCGCAGGAACCTGGACTTGGCGGCGTTAGCTTCTTTCAGCGCGCTCAGCAGCTGCTGGTTCTCTTTCAGGAAAATGTCGTTTTGCCGGATGATAAAGAACGTAACGTAGGCCATCAGCATCAGCATGCCCGCCCAGCATCCCATTTTCAGGATGGGCACATCGCCGGGCATCAGGTACATCGGCTGCACGAAATGGAAATAATCGTTGGCCTGTACCGCTACGATCAGGAAGATGGCGCAGCCCAGCGACATCAGCCGCACTTTCAGGGTTTTGAACACGAGGAACGAGGCCCCGATCAGGAAGGTGAAAAGAAAGGCGGAAAGCAGCTCGATGGGCATGGCGTTGCCAAGCACCGAGCCGAAATAAATGCCGAACGTGCAGTGGATCATCAGCGTGGCCACGCTCGCCGCGTTATGACGGCGGAAATGGTTCAGCGCGATCACGCCGGCGAAGCAGCAGATCTCCAGGATGGACGGCACGAGGATGAGCAGGCTGCGGGTATACCAGTAAAGAAATGCGCTAACGAGGGCCACCATCACGGCGGTCAATAAAGAGAGGGTATTGATGATCACAATGGAACGTCTTGCGCGGGACTCTTTTACCGCAGCGGTTCCCGCGTGCAGTATGGTTTGGATAGATTTTCTGATCATGGGCCGGTTGTTCGGGAATATGGTTTTCACAAATACGGGTTATCGGAATCTTGCCTTTTTTTGATTCGGTATAAACAGTTGTAGCGGCAACAGATACAAGATACAAAAAAAATCCTGTGCGTTTATGGAATTTTGGATTTCCCGGCCTTCATCTTCCGCACGACCCAGGGCAGCGTGATCCCCTGCCCGATGATCGTGAGCAGCACGGCCACCGTGGAAATAAAAATGATCTCGTTGCGCAGCGGGAAAGGCTCGCCGTTTTCCAGCTTCCTCGGCAAACCGATGGCGATGGCCAGCGACACGATGCCGCGCATGCCGGACCAGCTGATGATCATGCTTTCTTCCAGCGTGAGCAAAGCGGCTTCGGTGATCCTTCCTTTTTTCTTTGTGAAAGCGTGCTGCAGGTTCACCTGCTGCAGGAACATCCTGGCCATGCGCAGCAGCAGCGCGGCCACGGTGATCAGCAGGGCGTAGCCGACGTAGTTCCATATCTGCGCATCGTCAATCTCGCGCGCAACGATGGGAAACTCAAGCCCGATCAGGATGAAGATAAAACCGTTGAGCAGGAAAATGATCGTGTCCCACAACGTTTTGGATTCTTTACGGATCTGCTCGGGGAAACGCTGGCTGCTGAGCCTGGACATGCTGAGACCGAGCATCACGACGGCGATCACGCCGGAAACGTTCAGTTCTTCCGCCAGCAGGTAGGTCACAAAAGGCGCCAGCAGCATAAAGCTCATCACGGCGAGATGGTTGCCGCGCACCGCGCGCAGGATAAAACCGAGCGCCATGCCCACCGCGATGCCTACCGCGGCCCCTCCGGCCAGCAGGCCCACGAACACGATCGCCGCTTTCCACACGACGAACGCGATACCCGATACGGCCGCCACCGCAAAGCGGTAAGCGACGAGCGCCGACGCGTCGTTGATCAGGCTTTCGCCTTCGATGATGGTGATGGTGTTGTGCGACAGGCCAAGCCCTTTGGTGATGCTGATGGCGGCCACCGCATCCGTTGCGGAAAGGATGGCGCCGAGCACGAACGCGAGCGGCCAGCTCATGCCGGGAATGATGTAATACGCGAACACGGCGATGCCGCAGGCGGTTATGAACACGAGCCCGATGGCGAGCGTGGAAATGGTATTGATGTTCGTTTTGAAGGTCTTGAAGGAAATATTGAACGCCGCATCATACAGCAAAGGCGGCAGGAAGATCAGCAGCACGATCTCGGGGTTGATCTCTATCACGGGCAGACCGGGAATAAAACCGATAGCGATACCCGCGGCGATGAGCAGGATCGGCGCGGCCAGTTTAATGCGCTCCGCCACTACGGAAAGGCCGATCATAATGGCGAGAATGAATAATACGATGCTGTAATTGTTCATATGCCTGCTTAAGATGAAGAAAGCCCGCCAAACTCTGTCTGGCGGGCCTTTTGTTCTTTCGTGACTCTGTCAGGATTCAAACCTGAAACCTTCTGATCCGTAGTCAGATGCTCTATTCAGTTGAGCTACAAAGCCATTGTTTTGAACGGGTAGCAAAAGTAGGAATATTTTTCAAAAAACCATGAACGGTCTGAAAATAATTGTCATATTCCACTAAACGATAATACGGAAAAGAAAAAACCCGGCAAACGATTCGTATGCCGGGTTGCTCATTCGTAGAAGACTTGCTTTTTGTGACTCTGTCAGGATTCAAACCTGAAACCT
>CBINIO010000246.1:0-6500 GCA_966250725.1 uncultured Chitinophaga sp. | reverse complement strand
ATACACATAAGCGTCGATAAACAGCTTGTTCGCCACCAGCGACTTGTAGCCGATCTCGAAGGCTTCCACTTTTTCGGGCTTGAACTCCCGGAAGGTGTACGGCTGCGGGTTGCCTGCCTGGATGGATTCCAGCGAAAATACGTTGGGTCCGTTCAGCCCGTAACGTTCGCGCAGGAAGGGGAGACCGCCGAGCAGCCGCGCCTGCGGCGTCAGCAGGTCGATGTACTGGTCCTGGCAATGCGGGATGCGGAACCCCGTCTGATAAGACGCGCGGATGTTGTGGGTTTTGAGGAAAGTGTATACCGCGGAAAGACGGGGGCTGAATTGTCCCGCGAAATTTTCGTTCTTGTCGTAACGCAGGGCCGCGCTGAGTTTCAGGTTGTCTTCAAACAGCTTTTTTCCCACCTGTACATAACCGCCGTATTCGTGGATGCGGAACTCGTTGCCGTCGTCGTCAACCGCAAAGATCGTTTTGTCCGAGTTGAGCGCATACACGCGGTAGTTGCCGCCGATCATGAGGTCCATGAAGTCGACCTGGTTCTTGAAATTGTACATGAATTCGCCCTGGTAAAGATTCGTTTTGTCGGTGAACTTGGCGCCGATGCCCGTGGCTACGTCGCCGGGAATGGGTTTGTCCTTCACTTTGTCAGCCGCCACGTCGAACTCCGCCGTGCCGGGCATCAGGCGATCGCGGTCGGCATACTGGCGGGCGGCATCATGAAAGCCCGTTGAACCGCCCTTCGCAGCCGCGGATGCCGCTGCGAAGGCCTCGGCGGGCGATTGGCCGCCCTGCAGCGACTGCTGGAATACCGTGGAGAAAGTGGTAAGCCCCTGCGTGGCGTAAGTGCCGAAATACTCCGGGAACCATTTGGAGGCGCTGGGGCTCCAGGCTTCGTTTATGCCCGCGCCAAGCGTGCCCACGGCATAGGAATCGCCGGAACGTTCCTGGGTGGTATACGCGCGAACATAAAAATTGTCCGCCCGCAGCTCGATCTTATATTGCCCCATCCGGAAGTTCTTGATGGAATAGCGGTCCGCGCCGGTGTACACCGTGGTGCCCGTACCATAGCTGCCCTGCGCGAGCAGCTCGAGACCGGGATTGATGCGGTAATGCAGGGCCGCGTTCACTTTCAGGTTTTTGGTGTCGTAGTCGGCGAGGTCGCGTTCGTTATAACCCGTGCGGGAAACGAAGGAACGCGCGCTGTCTGGCATAAAGGCGTTGTAGATCTGCTCCGGGGTGATGGCCCCGCCTGTGGCGGCGGACAGGGCTGCAATACCGTTCCCCAGCGGGTTGCCGGGCGTCAGCGCCGTGTTTTTTAATGCGCCGTACATGTTCACATTGGTTTCGTCGCCATAAGTATTTACGCCATTATATCCCGGGTTGCCGCGGTTGCCGGATTTGAGGTCGTAACCGTTGAGAAGGCTCTGATCGCGTTCGTCGTAGGCCTGCCAGTCGTCGGCTTTGATATATCCCAGGTTGATCTTGAATGCGAACTTGTCGTTGAAAGCTTTTGCGTAGCGAACGGCCACGTCGTAATAACCCGTTGTGGCCTTGCTTCTGCCGTCGTCGCTCAGGATGCCGGATTTTACATTGGCGCTCAATCCCTGGTACTGGAAAGGGCTTTTACTATTGAGCAGCACGATGCCGTTGAGCGCGTTGGGCCCGTACAGCGCGGAGGCGGCGCCCGGCAGGATTTCCACGTTGTCCATATCCAGCTCCGTGATGCCCACGATATTGCCTACGGAGAAGTTGAGGCCCGGGGCCTGGTTGTCCATCCCGTCGATCAGCTGCAGCATGCGGGTGTTGCCGTTGCTGTTAAAGCCGCGGGTATTTACGGATTTGAAGGTAAGGCTCTGCGTGCTCAGCTCCACGCCTTTCATGTTCGCGAGCGCGTCGTAGAAAGTTGGTGCGGGCGAGGCTTTGATGGCCCTGTTGTCCAGCTTTTCGATGGACACCGGCGATTCGAGGATGCTTTGGGCGGTACGGCTGGCGGACACGACCACTTCCTGGCCCATTATTTCGGTGGACGTCATCTGGATGTTCACGGCGGCGGAAGCGTCCTGCACGGTCACCTGCCGGGTGGTGAAGCCCACGTAGCTGAATACGAGCGTGAGCGGCAGGGAATGCGTGGTTTTTATGGTGAATTCGCCGTCGCTGTTGGTGACGGCGCCTGTGGACGTGCCTCTGACGGACACGGATACGCCCGGCATAGCCTGGCTGGTGGATGAATTGACGACGGTTCCGGTGATGGTGTGTTGGGTCTGGCCTAGGGTTACATGTCCGAGCAGAAGAAGCACTATCACCAGCCAGCATTGCTTTTGTCGAGTTAATTTCATAAAGCGAGGATTTAGTGAATGGATCGGCGGTCTGAAACTGAATCGAATAGTTGATAAGGATTAAAAACGCTTTTGGGTATTCCGGTTGTTGCTCTGTTGTATTATACAGAGAAGTTAAGGATTTTTTGGAATACCAGCAATTTTTCCGGTTGGGGGAAGGAATAGCTCGACAGGTTGAGGAAATTGTAAATCAGGGGGTTGGGTTCAGGCTTCCTCCAGGAAATCCGCCAGTATCCGCCCGATCTTCTCAAACTCGATCAGGAAGCCGTCGTGGCCGTAAGGGGAGTCGATCTCGTGATAGAGACAGTTGCGCATATGTTCCGCCAGCAGCATCTGTTCTTCGGGCGGGCAAAGTATATCGCTGGTGATACCGATCAGCAGAGTTTTCTGTTCGATCTGCCGCAGGGTGGTGGACACGTCGGCATGCCGGCCCCGCGCGATGTTGTGGCTGTCCATCGCTTTGGTGAGCAGCCAGTAGCTTTGCGCGTTGAAACGTTTCACCAGCTTCTCGCCCTGGTATTCTATATAGGACGACGCCCTGAAATGGTCGGTCTTTTCTTTGTCGGGATCGGTTTGCGTAGCCATAAAGGTCCGGTAGTTGCGGTAGGTGAGCATCCCGATGGCCCTGGCGGCTTTCAGACCGGCGGCGCCCGCGTCTTTGCGGGGTTCCTGCCAGCTGCTGTCCGCTTCGATGGCGAGCCTTTGCGAAGTATGCACCCCGATACCCCAGGCGCTTTCTGCCGCGCCGGTGCACAGCAGGAACAGCCTGCCGATTCGCTCGGGCTCCATCAGCGACCATTCCAGCACCTGGTAACCACCCATGGAGCCGCCTGCCAGCAGGTGGATATGATCGATGTTGAGGTGTTTGCGGAGCAGGATGTGCGCGTGCACGATGTCGCGGATGGTCACCTGCGGGAAGTCGCGGAAGTAACGCTGCCCGTCGTAGCTGTCGCCCTCATCATTCAGCTCGGAGGTGCTGAACTCGGGCAGCAGCTCGCTGAGCACGGCGCCTTTTTTTCTTACGGGATAGGCGGCCGCGCGGTTGATGGACAGCGGGCCGGAGCTGCCGTAGCAGGAGCCGATGATATTGGCGCAAACGATAAAGTACCTGGAAGGGTCCATCACGCGGCCTTCGCCCACAAGGCCTTTCCACCAGTCCGCCGCATCGGAGTTCGCGGTAAGGGCATGGCATATCCAGATCACGTTATCCGCATGTTTATTGAGGGTGCCGTAGGTATGAAAGGCGATTTCGATGCCGGGCAACACTTCCCCGGATTCCAGTGTAAACGGCTGGTGGCTATGATAGATCTGTACTGACAATTCGTCTCCTGTATTTCCACAAACTTACAAAAGCCCCCCCGATTTTCCTATCCGCTTTTACGAACGCCATTTGTCACTTCAGGGTTATTACATGTAAAGAATTATCTTTGTTTGTCACCATTACTGCTAATTTTGTAAAAATTTCAGCATCATTTATGAAGATCGCTTTAAAACGTATAGACGACGGATTCAACATGGAAGCGGTGGACGAACAGGGCCACACGGTATTGATGGATTCCTCCGTGGAGAACGGCGGGAAAAATAACGGCGTGCGCCCGATGCAGATGCTGCTGATGGGCCTGGGCGGCTGCTCCGCCATCGATGTGGTAATGATCCTGAAAAAACAGCGGCAGGAGATCACGGATTTCCGCATAGAGATCGAGGCCGAACGTGAAAAGGGCAAGGAACCTTCCCTTTGGGAAAAAGCGCACATCGTCTTTTATCTTGGCGGCAAGATCGATGCGGACAAAGCGGCCCGCGCCGTGGAGCTGTCTATGAACAAATACTGCTCCGTTGCCGAAACCCTGCGCCAGGGCAACACCAAGCTCACCTGGGAAATCAAACTGAACGCCTGATAGCCAGCAAACAATGAAGAAAAGAGAGAACAAACCAACCTGGCATGCCGAAACGCAGGCCATCCGAATACAATCTGAAAGGACCTCGCACATGGAGCACAGCGGCCCGCTGTACCTCACTTCCAGTTTTTGTTACGACGACTCGGAATCCATGCGCGCGGCTTTCGCCGACGAAACGGACGCGTTTATTTACAGCCGTTTCAGCAACCCGACGGTGGAAGAGTTCACCGACCGCATGCGCGCGCTGGAAGGCGCCGAAGCCGGCTTTGCCACGGCGTCGGGCATGAGCGCCGTTTTCGCCAGCTTTATGGCCTTTCACAAAACCGGCGATCACCTCATCAGCTCGTCTTCCATTTTTGGCTCCACCCATACGGTTATCACGAAGCTGCTGCCCAAATGGGGGATCGAACATAGTTATTTCGATCTCACTCGACCGGAAACCGTCGAAGCGCTTATCAAACCCAACACGCGGATGATCTTCGTGGAAACGCCTTCCAACCCCGGGCTCGACCTGGTGGACCTGGAAACGCTGGCGCGGATCGCGAAAAAACATAACATACTGCTCAACGTGGACAACTGCTTCGCCACCCCGGCGCTGCAAAATCCCATCGCATTGGGCGCCGACCTGGTAACGCACTCCGCCACCAAATGGATCGACGGGCAGGGCAGGGTATTGGGCGGCATCGTGCTGGGCCGCAGGGAGCTGGTGGATGAAGTGTACGCGTTCTGCCGCAGCACCGGTCCCAGCATGAGCCCTTTTAACGCATGGGTGCTGAGCCGGAGCCTCGAAACGCTGCATGTGCGCATGGAACGTCATTCCGTCAGCGCGCTGAAGCTCGCGCAGGCGCTGGAATCCAATGCGAACCTGGAATGGGTGAAATATCCGTTCCTCCCCAGCCATCCGCAATATGCCATCGCCACCAAACAAATGACGGCAGGCGGAGGCATCGTTTGTTTCGAGCTGAAAGGCGGGCTGGAAAGAGGCCGGCGTTTCCTTGACAAGCTGGAGCTGTTAAGTCTCACCGCCAACCTGGGCGACAGCCGCAGCATTGCGTCGCATCCCGCCAGCACCACGCATGGCAAGCTGAGCGAGGCCGAAAGGCTGAAGGTGGGCATAACGCCCGGCCTCATCCGTATTTCGGTCGGGCTCGAGCACGTGGACGATATTATCCAGGATATTCAACAGGCGTTGGAGAATTCGCGTTCGTAGATCGTTGGAAACGGGCGTTGAGGCGGTAATGCTTGTTATGAATTATGGTAAGGTGTTAACACCTCACCAAACCTAACAACAGTGAAAGCATTAACACCTTCCTCCATATAATATTAAGAAGTGATGCAGGTTAATTGCGAAGAATACCTTAATTTTCTTCCCGGTTACCCTGTTTCACTTTTTTAATTTACGCATATGCGTTTTGTATTGGCGTTGATCCTTACTATCATACTCGGTTACATCCTCGGACTCTTCCTCGATTGGTGGAGCATAGCGCTCGCAGCATTTATCGTGGCCCTTTTCTGGCGGCAATCGCCCGGCCGGGCGTTCGGCAGCGGCTTCCTCGCGGTCTTCCTGTTCTGGGGCGGGCTGGCGCTGGTGATAGATATACGCAACGAACAAATCCTTTCCACCCGCATGAGCGAGCTGATCCTCAAAACCAGCCTGCCCGCGGTCATGATCCTGATCACCGGCATTATCGGCGGGCTGGTGGGCGGCGTCAGCGCCCTGTCCGCCAGCATTCTGTGGCCGGCAGGGAAAACGAGACGGACAGCATAACCAGCACTGGCCGGCTGCGCTCAAGCGCTGCCAGCCGGCTTCCAGCCAGAAGGGGATCAATTTGCCTCATGCAATAATTCCCGGCCACAAATGGACTGCAAACTTTTCACCTTCCGGTCCGGTGAACGAACACCCCCACCAACCCGTCCTCACTGTTAAAATTGCCCTAAAACGGCCGGGAAGACATATACCGTGTACGGGTATCCGTTACATTTGATATATGACGAGATTTCTACCCCTATCTATCGTACTCCTGTTTGCCCTACCCGCACGCGCCTCGCTCATCAAAGGCACCGTCACCGGCAGCAAAGGCGAGCCTTTGCCTTTCGCCACCGTGATGATCAAAGGCACCACGCACGGCACCACCGCCAACGCCGAGGGCGTTTACCAGCTCGATATCCCCGATGGCGCCCACGTGATCGTTTGCCAGTACATGGGCTACCGCAAGATGGAAAAAACAGTGCAAGCCACCGGCGCCGCGCTGGTGCTGGATTTCATGC
>CBINIO010000245.1:0-6506 GCA_966250725.1 uncultured Chitinophaga sp. | reverse complement strand
TCCATGCCTATGCGCCGCAGGTGGAGCCGCTGGTGATGCGCCTTACCAAAACGGCCTCGGTAACGGAAGATATTATCCAGGAAATTTTCCTGAGGGTGTGGCTTAGCCGCGATAAACTGCCTGCCATAGAAAATCCGCGGTCCTGGCTGTTGCGGATTGTTTTTTACCAGTCGTTCACCTGGCTTCGCCGCCGGAGCGTGCACAACAAAGCGATGGACGCCATCGCGCACCGCGAAGATGAAATGCGCAGCACCACGGAAGAAGCGGTGGCCTATGCGGCCATGCTGCGGCTGGTGGGGGAGGCCGTGCAGTTGTTGCCCGCGCAGGCGAAAAAGATCTACCGGTTAAGCCGCGAAAGCGGTCTTCGCATCCCGGACATTGCGGCGCAGCTCAATTTGTCTCCCCATACCGTAAAAAATTCCCTCGTGCGTTCCTTGCAGGCCATCCGGCGGCATATCGAAGCGGGCGGGCATTGGGTGCCGCTGCTGGCCTTATGGTTCATGCCGGCCGCGCTGATATTTTAATTTCCGGGGCGCCGCCCCTCCACCATGGCGCATTTCCATCCAAATTGAATTTTTTTTCCTTCCAATAGGTCCTAAATATCCGGTTGCGCGTCTGTTTATATGAAAGCGCCACGTAAACTGAAAAACGATACCAAAATTGACTACCCAAGAACGTATTGCCATACTGCTCAAAAAAGCTGCCGACGCCACAGCCACGGCCGATGAATTGCAGGAGCTCATCGATCTCGTGCAGCACGATCCTTCGGGGGAGCGCTCGCTTGAAATGGAAGCGCTGCTGCGCAACGACACGGCGCCCGGGCAGGCATACGATGAAGCTCACTGGAACAGGCTGGCTGATAATATTCTCGCGGCGGACCGTCCCAGGCCCGCTAAAATAATACCCTGGCGCAGCCGCGCCTGGGCGGCGGCCGTTGTGCTGCTGCTGGCATCCTCTGCTGTTTATTTACTCCTGCGCCGCCCCGCTGCCGTTAAAGAACCGGTACTGGCCGCGCAGCCTGTGAAAGACATCGCCCCCGGCGGCAACAGGGCCGTGCTCACGCTGGGAGACGGCACGGAAATATCGCTGGACAGTGCGGGCAATGGCATACTGGCCCGCCAGGGCAACGCGAAAGTGATCAAGACCGCCAACGGCGAGCTGCGTTACGATGCTCCGCAGAACGGCGGTCAGCCGGTGTTTAACAAAATCGCCACGCCACGCGGAGGACAATACGCCGTTACCCTGCCCGATGGCAGCCGCGTATGGCTGAATGCTGCCAGCAGTCTGCGTTACCCCGCTGCGTTCAGCGATGGCGGCAGGGTAGTGGAGCTAAAAGGCGAAGCTTATTTTGAAGTCGCGAAACACGCAGGCAGATCTTTTGTAGTGAAAGTGGACGGGATGGAAGTAAAGGTGCTCGGCACGCATTTTAATATCATGGCGTATGACGACGAGCCCGTAGTAAAGACCGTGCTGCTCGAAGGCGCAGTGGAAGTAAAAAAGGCGGGCCTCGCCCAAAGACTGAAGCCGGGCCAGGGCGCCAGCCTGCACCGCAGCAACGGCGTACTGGAATTATTACCTGTTGTAAATACGGAAGAAGCGGTGGCCTGGAAAAACGGTTTCATCCACTTCGAAGGCAGCGACATCCGCTCCGTCATGCGCCAGGTGATGCGCTGGTATAATGTGGAGGTCGTGTACAAAGGCAATGTACCGGAGCATTTCACAGGCATCGTGCCGCGGAATGTGCCCGTATCGCAGGTATTAAAAATACTGGAGCTGACAGGAGAGGTTCATTTCGAGATAAAAGACAGGCAAATTATTGTATCACCATAAAAACGCGAAGAACAACCAAAATTCCAAGTTATGAGTCCCTGAACTATGGCAACACGAAGACCCAAATAAATGCCGGAAGCGTTCGTACCGCTCCCGGCGCGTTTGGGTGCATAAACCACAATCGTTTCGCAATTATTATTTAATTACCCACAACCGTACAAATGTATGCTTTTTTCTCAAAGCAAGCCCCGGCATGCCCGGCGGCGATCCACGATTCCGCGATTATCAGCAAAAACGTTACTGATCATGAAATTGATAGTGCTTTTAATGACCACCGCCTTATTGGAGGTACATGCGGCCGGGTTTGCACAGACCGTGTCCATCTCCGCGCGCAGCACTTCACTGAAAAAAGTCTTTAAAGAGATCAGGAAACAAACGGGTTATACTTTCCTGTATACGGACGAGCAGCTTTTCGACGCCCGCAACTTCAGTCTTGAGCTGAAAAACGCGCCCTTGCGGGACGCGCTGGACCGGTGTTTTGCAAACCAGCCGCTGCACTATACTATCGAAAACAAAACCATCGTCGTAAAACGCAAACCTGCCACAGAGAACGCCGTTGATGTTCCCGCCGATGTAACGGTAAAAGGAAAGGTAACGGACGATAAAGGACAGCCGCTGCCGGGCGTTACCATCCAGGTAAAAGGCACCGCGCGCGGCGTCACTACCGGCGCGAACGGCGAATACAGCATCGAAGTGCCCGGACCGGACGCCGTGCTGATCGTTTCTTCCAGCGGTTATAACCGCAAGGAAGTACCGGTCGGCGGCAACGCGGAATTGAACATCTCCCTCGAAATATCGGCTTCCAAAATGTCAGAGCTGGTAGTAGTGGGTTATGGCGAACAAAAACGGGGAACGCTTACCAGCTCCATTTCTTCGCTCACGGCAAAAGATTTTGAGGCGCAGCCGGTGAACCGCATAGACCAGGTATTGCAGGGCCGCGTGACGGGTGTGCAGGTAACCAATTCCGCCGGCTCGCCGGGCGGCGCGGTGCGCATCCGCATACGAGGCGCCAACTCCATCAATGGCGACAACGGGCCCATCTACGTGGTGGACGGCTTCGTGGGCGCGGAACTTTTTTCCATCAACCCGGACGATATCGCGTCCATACAAGTGCTGAAGGACGCGGCCGCTACCGCCATCTACGGCAACAGGGGCGCAAACGGCGTTATCCTTGTTACCACCAAAAAAGGCAGCAAGGGCAGCATGAAAGTGAATTTCACCACCCGTCTCTCTTCTTCGCGGGTGATCAAAAAAATGGATCTGCTCAATGCCGCCGAATTTGCCACTACGGTGAACGAACGCGCCACCGCGCTGGGCACCGCCAAACCTTTTACGGATGAAGAGGTGGACGGCTTCCGCAAAAACGGGGGTACGGACTGGCAGGATGAGATCTTCCGCACCGCCCTCGGACAGGAATACATGCTAAGCCTCTCCGGCGGCAATGATAAAAGCGGTTATTTTATTTCCGGCAATTACCTGGACCAGGACGGCGTGATCAACAATTCTTCCTACAAACGCTATACCCTCCGTTCCAATATCAATTCAAGGCTTACCAATAAGATCTCCACCTTCCTCAATATCACCGGCTCGTACAGCACGGCGCAGAACGTAGACATCCCGGCGGACGGCCCGCACAGCCCGCTCGCGCAGGCCGCCACCTGGTCGCCCACCGTGCCCGTGCGCAACGCGGACGGTACTTATACGGCCAACGATCCCATCGGCTCCGTGTTCTTTAACCCGGTAGCTCTCACCACGGAGCAGCTGGCGGTACGGGAACGCATGCTGGCCAACGCCATCGGCGGATTCAGGTTCGACGATGTGGCCGTACCCGGCCTGTCGCTTAGTATTCAATACGGCGCGAACTACCTCGAATACGAGGATAAATCTTTCGCCGGCAAAGTGGTCAACTCCGGCACAACTACCGCCCGCCTGCGTACGAACAAGGAGGTCAAGCTGCAAAGCACGAACATGCTCAACTACCGGAGAACGTTCAACGAACACAGCATAGATGCGACGGCGGTACTCGAATACCAGCAGACGGCGTACAGCTACATGACCGCGGGCGCGTCCAACCTTACCTACGAATCTTTCCACTGGAATAATCTTGCGCTCGGCACAGCCGGCAGCCCCGGTTCCGGTTATTCCAGGTCGTCGATCTTTTCGCTGGTGGGCCGTGTGAACTATGGGTTTAAAGACCGTTACCTGTTATCGGCGGCCGTTCGCCGCGACGGTTCCTCCAAATTCCTCGGCGACAATAAATTCAGCTATTTCCCGTCTTTTTCCGCAGGCTGGATCGTCAGCCAGGAGCCGTTCATGAAAGGGCAGGAATTTTTCAGCAACCTGAAACTTCGCGCCAGCTGGGGCTTTACAGGCAATGACGGCGTTGGCCCGTATAGCACGTTCTCCGCCTATTCCAACAGGAACGCTTCCTTCACGAACTCCACCTTCCAGAACGGCATCATCCTGGGCGTGATCGGTAACCCGGACCTGAAATGGGAAACCACCGAACAGCAGAACGTGGGGATAGACGCTTCGCTGCTGAACGGACGGATCAATTTCACCGCGGACTATTTCGTGAAAAATACGCGCGACCTGCTGCTGACGGAAAACCTGCCCATCTACCTCGGCGGCAACCCCATCACGCGGAACATTGGCGCCGTGCAGAACAAAGGCTGGGAATTTTCAGTGGACGGCGATGTGCTGGACCATGGCGCAGTGACCTGGAACACCGGTGTGAATGTATCGTTCGTAAAAAATAATGTGGAATCCACCGGCTCGAAATCCATCATCTTCGATCCGAACAACCGCCGCATCGGTGGCGGGATGTCCCCGCAGGCCGAGTTCGTCGTAATGGCGGGCCAGCCGCTGGGCGCCATCTGGGGCCTGCAATACCTGGGCACCTGGAAGACAGGCGAAGAGACCGAAGCCGCCAAATTTGGCGCCAAACCGGGCGATGCGAGGTACCTGGATGTCAAGGAAGACGGGGTGATAGATGCGGGCGATTACGGCGTGATCGGCACCGGTATTCCCAGAACGACATTGGGCTGGACGAACACTTTCAATTACAAATCCTTTTCCCTGAACATATTTTTCCAGGGCATGTTCGGGTTCGACAAGCTGAACTATAATAACGCCGCGGCCATGTATCTCGGCGGCGACGCCCGGCAGGCCACGCTGCGCGACATCCTGGACCGGTACGTTCCCGGCAGCCACGAAAATTCGGACATACCGGCATTCAGCACTACGAATAAAAATTTCACGCAGTCCACCCGTTTTCTTGAAAAAGCGGATTTCCTGCGGCTGAAAAACGTCAGCCTTTCTTACACGCTGCCCAAACCCATATTGCGGCATGCGGGGCTGAAGGTATTCGTGAGCGCCACGAACCTGCTCACCTTTACCGATTACTCCGGCATCGACCCGGAAGCCAGCTCTTCGTCCGGCGATTTCAGGCAGGGAATAGACTATGGCTCGTACCCGAACGCAAAAACGATCACCGGCGGGCTTACACTGAATTTTTAATCGTTTGATCCAAAACAGCAATCCATGAAAAAAATATATTTCTTTGCACTCCTCATCATGACCGGCTGCAGCAAAGCGCTGGAAGAAAATCCCCGCGGCCTGGTAATCGGCAGCGAGGGCCTGAGCAGTCAGGCCGGCCTGGAAGCCGCGCTCACCGGCACTTACGGCAGCCTGATGGTGCCCTGGGAAAGCGGCTTCACCACCGTTTCGCAGATCGCGATGTGCATGGGGGCGGACGATCTTACCACGCATCCCGGTTCCAACAAGGAAGAGTTCCGGGAGTTCGACCGCTTTAACGTATCGTCGCTCAACAGCCGCATGACGCCCATCTGGCGCGGATGTTACAAGGCGATCCAGTCCACGAACAACATCATCAACAATTACACGGCGGTAACGGACGGCAGCGAAGCCACCGTGCACGCCATCGTGGGCGAAGCGTATTTCCTGCGCGCGCTCTGTTATTACTGGCTCACGCGCTACTGGGGCGAAGTGCCGCTGATACTTACCGAAAAATATACCTCTGACCAGCTCACCATGCAGAAAAGCCGGCCGGCGGACATTTACAAACAGATCGAAGCGGACCTGCTGAAGGCGGAGGAATGGGTGCCCAATACCAAACGCGATCCCGGAAGGCCGAACAAAGGTTCGGTAAAAGCCTTGCTGGCCGATGTGTATCTCACCGAAGCCGGATGGCCGCTGAAAGACGAGGGCAAATACGCGCTGGCCGCCGCGAAAGCGAAAGAAGTGATCGACAGCAAAGCCGCTTATAATTTCGATCTCTACCAGGACGGTTTCCTGAAGATCTTCGCGGGCGGCACCGTGGAAGATGTGTTCACGCTGTTCACCCGCGGGCAGTGGTCAACCTACAACTCCTTCTACGGCCTCTCCACCATGCCGGAAAATGAAGGCGGCTGGTCCGACTTTTTCCCCGAGCTGAACTTCTTCAACAACTTCCCCGCAGGCAGCAGGAAAGACGCCACCTTCTCCACTTCTTTTGTAGTGGGCGGCGAAACGATCCCCTGGCAGGATGTTACGACCCATCATCCCTATTACAAAAAATTCACGATCCAGAGCGGGAAAAAAGACACCTATATGTCGACCAATCCGGTGGTCATGATCCGCTATGCGCACGTGCTGCTGATCTATGCAGAAGCGCA
>CBINIO010000244.1:0-6518 GCA_966250725.1 uncultured Chitinophaga sp. | reverse complement strand
GATGGTCCTTTTTGATGCGGAAGCTGTACGTGAGGTCTTTCCCCATTTCCACGGAATCCACCACTACGGGTTTGCCGGTGCCGTTGTCGCGGCTCAGCCACACTTTGCGGGACTGGCCGGGGGGAACGTCGAATTTCACTTTCCCTTTCACCGTGATCTGTTTCGTCAGGCCTTTGTGCTGGGCGAAGGCCGCCATCGGCAGAAATCCTGCAACGATCACCGCTGCTGTCAACATTGTTTTCTTCATAATCGGGTTATATTGTTTTTGATTTTGTTTAATAGTCCTTGTTCTGTTTGATGCTCGTGTTAAGCGTCAGGATGCGTTCCGGCACCGGCATCAGCACATGCCCCGCAAGCTGGCCCAGGCTTTCCACCCAGGGCACGGCTTTGCCAAAGCGGCGCATGTCGCTCCAGCGCATCCGTTCGCCGACAAACTCCCTTCTTCTTTCCATTTCTATTTCGTCGAGAAAAGCCTGCGCGTCCGCATAATCGCTGTTGTCGCGAAGACTTGCGCCGCGTTTGGAACGCAGCTCGTTAAAGCGGGTAACGTCCACCACGCCTTCGCGCGCTTTTGCTTCGGCCGCTATCAGGTAGGCTTCGCTAAGCCGGCAAATTGGATAGGCGGGCGTGGCTTCCATGGGGAATTTGGTGAGGAAGTACACTTCGATGGTGATGGAAGCGCCGGTCTTTTTTACATAACAGGCCTTGCGCGTATCGCCGTCCTCGTATGTTTTCACCAGCGTGCTGTCTATCCAGGTGTTGCCGCTGCCTGCCGTGTAGGGGCCGGTCGCGTCTTTGCTGCCGGGGCCGTATACGTTGGGCAGGCCGTAGTTGACGTTGTTGTTGGAAGAAGTTTCCGCGATGGCGTAGATCATTTCTTTCGAGGGGCTGTTGTATTTGAAAATGTCCCCGTATTTGTCCGGCTGCAATTCGAATTTGCCGGAGGTGATCACCTTTTCCGCCAGCCCGAGCGCTTCGGTATTTTTGCCTTCGTTCAGGTAAAAACGGGCGAGCAGCAGCTGCGCCGCCTGTTTGCTGGCCTTCAGCGTTTTGCCTTCATGATCGGGCAGCAGGCCGATGGCCTTGTTCAGGTCGTTTTCGATCAGCGCTTTTACTTCCGCTTCGCTGTTCCTTTCCGGCAGGGTGAGCGGGTCTTCGCCGCCTGTTATCAATACCAGCTTGCCAAACTGCTCGTGCAGGATGGTGTACGCGAAGGCGCGCAGCAGGTAGGCTTCGCCTACGGTGGCGTTGAGACTGGTTTCGGAAGCATGCTCCTCGCCGTAATTGATCACCGCGTTGGCGTTGCCGATGCCCTGGTAGGGATAACGGTAGGCGAACGTGAGCGAATTGTCGTTGAGAGGGATGTTGCAGGTCTCATAACCGCTAAGGCTGAGGCCCTGCACATCGTCGCTCATATAATCGGAGAGCACGAAGTACCCGTAAAAGGAATTGTTCGTCAGCCCCAGCTTGGCGCCGTTGAGCACCAGCGGGAGGTTCTGGCTGTTCACCTGCGAAGGGGCCACGAGGTTGTCAGGCTTTACGTCCAGCTGGTTGCTGCATGAAGTAAAGGCGAGAGCTGCGGAAAGAGAGAATATTATTTTGCGTGTCATGCTTGGCTGGTTTTAAAATGAAACATCGATGCCCAGTACCATGGCCCTGGGGTTCGGCAGGTTGCTGGAAACGATCCCGCTGTTGGAGGCCGCTTCCGGGTCGAACCCGATGTATTTGGTAACGGTGAAAACGTTCTGCGCGGAGCAGTACACTTTGCAGCGGCTGATGGAAGCCTTGCCCAGCAGTCGTTCCGGCAGATCGTACGATACCATCAGGTTGCGCAGGCGCAGGTAGCTGGCGTTGTAAACGAACTGCGTGGAAGGCCGGTAATTCCAGTCGGTGGACTGGCCTTCGCCGTGCCTGCCCACGATGGCGCGGGGCACGCCGGTAACGTCGCCGGGCTTGCGCCAGCGGCTGTTCACGATGTCGAACTTGTTGGGCATTACGCCGAACCAGTCCATGTCGTAGTTGCGCAGCGTCTGCTCGTAGAAATCGTAAATTTTTGTGCCTGCTACGTAGTTGAACAGCGCCTCGACGGTAACGCCTTTGTACCCCGCGGTGAGCGTGGTGCCGCCGGTGAATTTCGGCAGCGCGATGGGTACGAAGATCATGTCTTTGTTGTTGTACAGCCCGTCCTTGTTCCGGTCCTCATAGATCATGTCGCCGGTTTGCGGGTCTACGCCGAGGGAATTGTACACCTGCACGCTGCCCACGGCCTGGCCTACTTTCACGTTGCTTTGAGGGCCGCCGAAAATATACGTGCCGTAGCTGATCACGGAATCCGCGAGCGACAGCACTTTGTTGCGGTTGATGTTCATGTTGGTCTCCACGCGCCACATCACCGGCGAGCCGGTCGCGCTGGCGAAGCTCAGCTCAAGATCGACGCCCTGGTTGCGGATGCTGCCCACGTTGTAAGGGATGGTCTGCGCGCCGAATTCCCATGCGATAAAACGGTTGCTCAGCAGGCCGTCGGTAGTTTTGTTGTAATAATCCACGGTCACGTTCAGCCGCTGCCGGAAGAGGCCGAGATCGATGCCCGCGTCCACCTGTTTGGTTTGTTCCCATCTCACGGAAGGGTTGCCGATGAGGTCGCGCAGCTTCAGCGCGGCTTCGCCGAGATAGGAGGTGCCGGTCATCAGGTCTTCCGCCGCAAAGTTCGCCAGCGGCCGGATGTTGCCGCTGATGCCATAGCTGGCGCGGACCTTCAGGAAGCTGACCGTTTTTTGCCGCAGCATGAAATTTTCTTTGGCGACGTCCCAGCCTGCGGACACGGAGGGGAACCAGCTGTAACGGCTGTCAGGGTTCAGCTTGCTGGAACCGTCCGTACGAAGGCTGGCGCCCAGCAGGTATTTCTGGTCCCAGTCGAAGTTCACGCGGCCAAACCAGGCTTCGCTGGTTTCAAGCGAGGAGCCGTTGAGCGAGCTGATGGAGCCGGTGCTGCCATAGCTGGAAGCTGCGCTGCCGCCGGTGATGCCGGCTACCGACGGGAAGCCGTTGAGATCGTAGCCAAAGCTCTGCTGCCGTACGCTGTAAAAAGTATAACCGCCCACGGCGTTCACGCCGAGCTGTTTGAAGTGATTGGTATAAGTCAGGTAGTTGTCGAAGTTGTAGTTAAAATTATCCACGCCGTTCACTTTCAGGTAACCTTTGTTGTAAGCGCCGAGGTAACCCAGCGGCGACTGGTAGTCGTTGCTGTTCACATTGTATTTATTGGCGGAAAAGGCGGAACGGAATTGCAGCGTGCGGTGCAATTTCACTTCCGCGCTCAGGCTGCCGAACCAGGTTTGCGTATTGCGTTTGTTGTTATTTTCCAGCATCTCGCCCAGCGGGTGGTTTTGCCGGCCCACGTAATAATCGAGCTGGCCGTTGGGCAGGCGCAGGGGGTCGTCCGGCGTGTCCGGCCGCGCGTTGAACGCGCTCACCAGCGGGTAGGAGCTGTTTTTGTTCACGCCCTGCGAAAGATTGATGTTGCCGTTCAGCTTCAGCCAGTCGCCCACCTGCTGCGTGAGGTCGATCTTGCCGGTGTACCGTTCGAACTTGCCGGTGCCGATGGACGCCACCTCGGAGTAGCGGCCGAGCGACATGTAATAGCTGCTTTTTTCGCCGCCGCCGTTCATGCTCGCCTGGATGTTGTTCACCGGCGCATGTTCGTTCTTCACGCGGCCGATCCAGTCGGTGCTGCGATCCGCCATCTGCAGCGCGTTCACCTGGCTGGTCAGCCGGGTGCGTTCGGCCTGCAGCTGCGATATCTGCGTGGGCGTCAGCGAAGGATCGGTCAGCTGTGTTTCGATATCGGACAGGCGGTTGTTGCGCGCGTCCTTAAACGCGGATTCGTATTCCGGCGTGGAGAGCATCCTGCGGGTGGAGGGTACGTTGTTGAAGCCCGTGTACGCGTTTACGGAGAAAGAAGGTTTCGCGCCCCGGCGTCCTTTTTTGGTGGTGATGATGATCACGCCGGTGCTGCCGCGCGCGCCGTAAATGGCGGCGGATGCGGCGTCTTTCAGCACGTCGATGGACTCGATGTCCTGCGGGTTGATGCTGTTCAGCGAAATGCCGTTGCCTTCCATCACCAGCCCGTCGATCACGATCAGCGGGTTGGCGTCGGACGCGCGCGCGCTTTGCACGCCGCGTATCTGGATGTTGGGCGTATTGCCGGGCGTGCCGGAAGTGCTCGCTACGAACACGCCGGCCACGCGGCCCTGCAGGGCTTTGCCCACATCGCTCACGATGTTGTTCTCCGGCGCCAGCTTTTTGGCGCTGATCGACGAAATGCTCGTGGTCAGGTTCTTACGCTGCTGCGTTCCATAACCCACCACCACGGGCGCGCGCAGCATGAGCGCCGTGGCCGTGAGCATGATGGGCTGCAGCACCCTGGTGGCCGGCATCAGCACCGGCTCAAAACCGATGGACGAAATGCGCAGCTGCGCGTTGGGCGGCACGCGCAATTCAAATTCCCCTTTTTCGTTGGCGGTTACGCCGCCGGTACCGTTCACCACTTTAATGCTGGCGCCGGGGATGGGGGCCTTGGTCAGCGAGTCGCGCACCGTGCCCCTGATCACCTGCTGGGCCATTGCGCCCAGGCTCAACATACAGGCAAGAGATACCAGATAAATTTGCTTCATAGCTGTCGTTTTGTTTGGTTGGTTGATTTTGGCTGGACTGATTGGTTTTTGATCGGCGGAAACGAGTTGATCCTATGCCACAATGTAAGCCGGATGTGAAATACGGGGGATAAAAACTGTACGTACGGGCTTTCCGCGGGTACGATCCGGCCGATGGCGGGTACGAAAATAAAATCGCCTGAAATGCCCTGTTATAACGTATCTTAGTCGATATATGAACAACATCGGAAGATACCGTTACGTCGTGCACCTCGCCATCTGGATGGCGCTGATCGGGCTGTATGTTTTCCCGATGCTGCGGGTGAACTGGAACAGCGAGTTCGGCATGCGGTACACGCTCGTGCGGTACATGGTGTACGGGTTTATCAACTTCAACCTGTTTTACCTGCTCGTTTTCCACGTACTGCGCCTGCACACGGTAAAAAAACACGCATGGGCCGCCGGTGGCGCTGCAGCGCTGATACTTGTTTTCTGCGGCGTCAAATATGCGGTGGCGCATATCTGGCCGGACGAAGTACTGCAGCGCAACATCGCGATGATCGGTTTCACAAAAACGTACCACACTTTCTGGATTTATTTCCGGTTCACCCTCAGTACCGGCATTGCCGTGGCTTTTGGCGCGTATGCCTATTACATTTTCCTTATCTGGCGAACGGGCGATAAAAGCAGCCGGAGGCTGGAGCTGGAAACGGCCGCGGCATACCGCCAGTTCACCCGCATGCAGTTTTCCTCGCAATTGCTGCTGCGCAAGCTCAAGGCGCTGGAAACCGTGCTGGCGGACGAAGCGCGGCGCGACGGCGAAGGCGCGGAAGCCGTGCTTCAGCTGTCCGAGCTGCTGCGGTATATGCTGTACGACAAAGCCGTGCGGCTCGACAAAGCGCCGCTGGAAAAAGAGCTGTATTATTTCGACATCTATCTCAACCTTCATAACCGCCTTTGCCCGCAGCAGCCCGTGAGCCTGCAGCTGAGCGGCCCCGCAGCCGGCAGATACGTTTTGCCGCTGCAATTGCAGGCCGCCGCTGAACAATTGCTCGCGCAGCAGTCCGGCAACGCGCCCGTAGTGCTCCGCCTTGATATCGGGAAAGACACGCTGGCGCTGTTCTCCACACCTGAAGCCGGCTGGCGCCAGCAGCTGCATGCATGGCTGCACCGCTACCGGCACGCCGGTTATTTTAAAATGCCCGTATATGCCGCCCCGGCCTGAAACCATTCGCCGCTGGAAAGAGCTGGCCGTGCTGCTGCCGGCCTGGCTGATGCTGATGTACGGCATCAACCTGCTCACCATGTCCGGGGTCATCACGCCGCCGCGATGGCGCAACCTGCATATCCACCAGGGTGTTTTCGGCCTGTTTAATTTCGCGCTTTTTTACGCCGCCATCCGCTGGCCTTTCCCGCAGTTCCTGCATGACCGCAAGGTGATGCGGATGCTGGCGGGACTGTTGCTGCTGGCGGCGGGCATTACCTTGCTCAAATATTTTATCGCTGCCGTTTTTTTCCGGGACGACGTATTGTATCTCGGTTACCGCGACAATCACGTCAGGATCTACCGTACCTTTCCGGAGTATGTTGCCAGGGCCTCGTGGACGAGCGCCTGGGTGCTTTGCGCCTCGCTGGCCTATGTGCTGTTCCGCGCCTGGCTGGAAGCCGATAAACGGCGGCAGCAGCTTGCCCGCAGGCGGCAGGAGGCGGAGCTGGGCATCCTGAAAACACAGTTGAACGTGCATTTCCTTATGAACAGCCTCAACAGCATCTATTCGCTGGCGCTCGTCCGCAGCCCGCAGGTGATAGACGCCACGCGCACGCTGTCGCACACAAGCGCACGAAGGGCCACGCTGCCGCACCCAA
>CBINIO010000243.1:0-6543 GCA_966250725.1 uncultured Chitinophaga sp. | reverse complement strand
GCTGCTCACCGGCATGCTTCGGAAAGCCGGCCTGCAAGCGGAGCCCGGGGTGCTCAGCACGCGATCGCACGGAAAAAACTATCCCATCTATCCCATCCGTTCCAAGCTCAACTATACGGTCGTATCGCTGAACGTGGACGGCAAAGACTATTACATGGACGCTACGCGGCCGTACCTTGGCTTTGGCAGGCTGCATGCTTCCGCCTACAACGGTCATGCCCGTAAAGTGAACGCGGAAGCCACACCGGTGAGCTTTGAATCGGATTCCCTCCGCGAAACCGCCGTAACAGGCATTTTTATCACGCCGGACAAGGAAGGGAATATGACCGGCCATTACCAGCGCCAGCTTACATATCTCGAGTCGTACGACCTGCGTTCGCGCATCAGGGAAAAAGGGGAAGACGATTATTTTAAAAGCCTGGCAAAAGGTTTCCTGACGGACATCGACCTGAAGAACGGGAAAATAGGCCACCTCAACGATTACAGCGAGCAGGCGGTGGTGGAATACGATTTTAAATTGACGGCATCCGACGAAGGCGGCATGCTTTATCTTCACCCCATGTTCTCCGAATCGATGCGCAGCAATCCCTTCAAATCCGCCGTGCGCACCTACCCGGTGGAAATGCCATCGGTGCGCGATATCAATTACACGCTCAGCTTTATGGTGCCGGACACTTACACCATCGAGGAAGTGCCGAAATCGGCCATCGTGAAGTACAACGACGGCGAAGGCGTTTTCCAGTACATCGTCGGGCAGCAGGGCAACCTTATCCAGCTTCGTTCACGCGTGCGGCTCAGCCGTGCGCTGTATGCGCCGGAAGAGTACGATTCCCTCCGCCAGTTCTTTGATATGGTGGTGAAAAAACAGGCCGAACAGATCGTTTTAAAGAAAAAATCATGAGACTGACCATACTGTTATTGCTGGCGAGCGTTACCGTCCTTGCAGGCGACCCTGAATACCCGGTGAGCGCCATTCCCGCGGCGCTGCTGAAGAACGCGGATGTTGTGCAGCGGCTCGAGGAAGTGACGATCAAAATGAATGACCTCCACGACGTACGCACCACTCACCGCATCGTGCTGACCATCCTCAACGAAAAAGGCGACCAGTATTCGGGTTTCAGCGCGTGGTACGACAAGGAACGCACGATCACCGGTTTTCACGGCGCTCTGTACGACGCGTCGGGCAGGCAGCTGCGCAAGCTGAAACAAAACGAGATCCGCGACGTAAGCGGCGTGAGCGACAACAACCTGTACGACGACAGCCGTGTAAAATCGCACGACTTTTATTACAAAGTATATCCTTACACGATCGAATACGAGATCGAGTACCGTAACCGCAATTCCGCGGTATTTATGCCCTGGGTGCCGCAGGGTACGGACAACTACGCGGTGGAGCACAGCCGTCTTTCCGTAACCGTTCCGGCGGACTACGGCCTCCGTTTCAAACAGTTCAACTACAACGGCCAGCCCGCGCAAACGCCTGGCAAGAACGATAAAACCTTTGTGTGGGAAGTAAAGGACATCCCCGCGCAGAAAAGCGAACCGCTCGCCGGTCCCTGGAGAACGCGCTCGGTGATGGTGTACCTTGCGCCGAGCGATTTCGCGTACGGCGATTATACGGGTAAAATGCAGACCTGGGAAGACTTCGGCAAGTTCATCGGCGTGCTCAACGCGGGCCGCGACGTGCTGCCGGACAATATCAAAACCACCGTTCACCAGCTCACGGATGCAGTGCAGGACCCGCGCGAAAAAGTACGCATCCTGTACGAATACATGCAGCAGAATACGCGTTACATCAGCGTGCAGCTGGGTATCGGCGGCTGGCAGGCCTTCGACGCGGCTTATGTGGCCGGCAACCGTTACGGCGATTGCAAGGCGCTGTCCAATTACATGTTCTCCCTGCTGAAAGAAGCGGGCATCCGCTCGCATTGGGCGCTGGTAAAGGCGGGAGAAGGGGAAACGGATCTTATCGAGGATTTCGCCGTCAACCAGTTCAACCACATGATCCTCTGCGTGCCGATGGCAAAAGATACGGTTTGGCTGGAATGCACCAGCCAGCTCAATCCCGCCGGGTACCTCGGCGATTTTACGGACAACCGGCCGGTGCTGCTGATCACCGAGAACGGCGGCAGGCTGGTGCGCACGCCCGCTTACACGCAGGACCAGAACCTGCGCTCGGGCAAAGTAAAGGCCAGCCTCGACGCGGACGGCAATCTCAGCGGCGTTTCTTCCACGCGCTTCACCGGCCCGCAGCAGGAATGGTATTTCGGGATGATCAACAGCGTGTCTCCCGAAAAACAGCTCGATATACTGAAAGAAAAGCTGAACCTCGCCAGCTACGACATCCGCAAGTTCCACTATACGCCGCATCCCAACGCCAGGCCCGTTCCCGAAATCACGGAAGAGCTGGAGATCACCGTCGCCAATTACGCTACGGTAAACGGCAAACGCGTGTTCATCACGCCCAATGTGCTGAACCGCGCCACGCGCAAGCTCTCGCAGGACGGCGATCGCAAATCGGACGTTTGGCTGCGCATGGCTACGCGCGAGCGCGACACGGTGGAGATCACTATCCCCGACGGCTATACGCCGGAAAACTCACTGAAGCCCGTCGCCATCGAAACGCGTTTTGGCAAATACACGGCGGACGTAACGGTGGAAGGGAACCGCATCAGGTATATCCGCAGCTGCGAGCTGCGGGCGGGACGTTACCCGGCAAAGGACTACCCGGCGCTGGAAGAATTTCTCAACACGATCTATAAAACCGACCGCAACAGGGTCATACTGGTAAAAAAAGAGGCGTAATAAAAAGGGATTTATTTCTCCCGCACCCCGACCGAGATCCTCCTGTCTTTCTGCCTTTCCGCGTCCGGCGCGTCCGCTGCGGCTTTGGCGAACTGCGAACCGTAGCCTTCAGCGCCCAGCAATTGCACCGGTTTTACGTTTGCCGCGCTCAAAGCATCCACCACGGCTTCCGCGCGCTCCTGCGACAGTTTCAGGTTGGCCTTGGCGTCGCCCGTAGCGTCCGTGTAGCCGCCGATCTTGATCTTTGCTTTGGGAAAGGCGTTGAGTATCGCCGCCAGGTTGTTGATCTGCTGCCGGCTTTCAGCCGTGATCTCCGCGCTGCCGGTTTTAAAGTTCAGGTTGTCGAAATCGAACCACTGGTCTTTCCCGCCCTGCGTGTCCGGATCTTGCAGGAACATCACCAGCCTGTCTTCGATCCCGCCTTTATATGCGTCCAGCGTAACGCCGCCGGGCAGCGTAACCTGTATGGATTCCCGGCTGGCCGCGGAAGCCTCGCTCACGGCGCCCACCGCCGAATCCACCATTACCGAAACGGCCGCGGAATCGGCTTCTGCCGTGGTATGCCGCATATTACAGCTTTTGTACAGCCACATGATCAGCAATATCGCCGCGATCGTTACTATCAGCCAGGTGATCCAGCGGTTGTTGCCGGCGGTGCTAACGGCGTCGCCTACACTATCGGAGGCCTGTGTTACCGGCGCGGCAACGCGGGAAAGACGGCCGCCGATATCGCCGAGGCTGGTAACGCCCAGCAGGCTTGCCAGGCCGAGGCCCGACGGCACCGCGGCCAGTATCTTTTCTTTCTGGCTGTTAAGGAGGTCGAGTATGCCGGCAGGGCTGAGCTGCTGCCTGGCCGCCTGCTGCCCGATAATGCCCGCCGCCGCCGGCGCAGCGGTATGCAAAAGCGTTTCCGCCGACTGCACCTTGATGCCCGCATAACTCGCAATGGCCCCGGTAAGGTCGCCGGCCTTGCTGCCGAACAGCGACCGTAAAATGTCCGCTCCTTTCGTAAGCTGTCCCGCGGGTACGCCGCTCCCCAGGTTGCCCGGAAATGCGGCGCCCGCTTCTTTGATCATCCCGATCAGCCCGCCCGTATCGCCCGAGGCGGCTTTATGCAGCAGGCCCGTCAGCACGGCCGGGATGATACCGCCGAGCGCCTTCTGTATGCCAGGTCCGTCTTCGCTTAACTGCGCGGCGGCCTGGTCGCTGAAATCGTTGTTGAACAGGTTTTTCAGGTTGTCAATCAGATCAAAAGCCATAAAAACAGGTTTTGGTGATGAAGGAAATATGAGTGCTCGTTCCAGGGGCGTAACAGAAGTATAACAGGCTGCGTTCCATACAGTTCAACCGTAACGGTAATTTAACGCGAACGGCTTTGTAAGGGGTTAATAATGAAGGAAATAGACAAAATAGCAGTCCTTTCATATATAAACTGAAATTAATGCAGTTGCAACAAGGGTTTCCTGTCAAAATAACCGGTGCGATTTCGTTGGTGTAACATTTGATGAATGATAAACAAATCAAAAAATCCAATCGTTAACCTAAAGGAGAACAAAGCAAAAAATATGAATCTGAATAATTTCACCATCAAATCGCAGGAGACGCTGCAAGCCGCCCAACAGCTGGCCTTTAATCACCGGAACTCGGCCATCGAGACCGGTCATATGTTAAAGGCATTGCTGCAGGACGAGGACAACAGCATCGAATACCTGCTGAAAAAGAACGACGTGAATACGGGGTTCCTGGAGGGAAAGCTCAACGAGCAGATCCAGAAATACCCGGTGATCGGCAGCGGGGAAGGGGGACAGGTATTGAGCCGCGAGGCGAACAACGCCATTCTCCGCGCAGGTTCCAGCATCAAGGAGTTCAAAGATGAATTCGTGAGCGTGGAACATTTGCTGCTGGGCCTTCTCGGCGGCAGTGACGATACCGCGAAGCTGCTGAAGGACGCAGGGCTGACCGACAAAGGTCTGAAATCCGCCATCACGGAGCTTCGCAAAGGCGGCACCGTAAATTCCCAAACGGCGGACGCGCAATACAACAGCCTTGAAAAATACGCCAAGAACCTCAACGAGCTGGCCCGCGCCGGCAAACTCGATCCCGTGATCGGCCGCGACGAGGAGATACGCAGAACATTGCATATCCTTTCCCGCCGCTCCAAGAACAACCCGATACTCGTGGGCGAGCCGGGCGTGGGTAAAACCGCCATCGCGGAAGGTCTGGCGCACCGCATCATCAACAGCGACGTGCCGGACAACCTGCATAACAAGATCATTTACGCGCTCGATATGGGCGCGCTGATGGCAGGCGCCAAATACCGCGGCGAGTTCGAGGAAAGGCTGAAGGCCGTTGTAAAAGAAGTCAGCGAAAGCAACGGCGGCATCATCCTGTTCATCGACGAGATCCACACCCTGATCGGTGCGGGCGCCATGGAAGGAGCGATGGACGCGGCCAACATTCTCAAGCCCGCTCTCGCGCGCGGCGAGCTGAGGGCCATCGGCGCCACCACGCTGAACGAATACCAGAAATATTTTGAAAAGGACAAGGCGCTGGAACGCCGCTTCCAGAAGGTGCTCATCGACGAGCCCAGCGTGGAAGACGCGATCTCCATCCTGCGCGGTCTGAAAGAAAGATATGAGAACCACCACCACGTGCTGATCAGGGACGAAGCGATCATCGCCGCCGTGGAGCTTTCTCACCGTTACATCACCGACCGCTTTTTGCCGGACAAGGCGATTGACCTCATCGACGAAAGCGCCGCCAAGCTGCGCCTCGAAATGAACTCCATGCCCGAAGAGCTGGACGAGCTGGAACGCCGCATCCGTCAGCTAGAAATAGAACGCGAAGCGATCAAACGCGAGAACGATAAAGAAAAGCTCAGCGAGCTGGCCGCCGAGATCGCCCGCCTGAGCGAAGAACGCAATACCTTCAAATCCAAATGGCAGCAGGAAAAAGAGCTGGTGGACAAAGTGCAGAACGCAAAAGCCGCCATCGAAGACCTGAAGCTCGAAGCCGAACAGGCCGAAAGGAACGGCGACTTCGGCAAGGTAGCGGAGATACGCTATGGCAAGATCAAGGAACAGGAAAAGCTGGTGACCGATCTTTCACAGGAGCTGAGCGCGCTTTCTTCCAGCCATAAAAGGCTGCTCAAGGAAGAAGTGGACGCGGAAGACATTGCGGAGAACGTGGCGAAGGCTACCGGCATCCCCGTTACCCGCATGCTGCAAAGCGAAAAGGACAAGCTGCTTCACCTCGAGGACGAGCTGCATAAAAGGGTAGTAGGGCAGGACGAGGCCATCGTGGCCGTGGCGGACGCCATCCGCAGAAGCCGCGCCGGTCTTAACGATCCCAAACGTCCCATCGGTTCGTTCATCTTCCTCGGCACCACCGGCGTAGGTAAAACGGAGCTGGCAAAAGCCCTGGCGGACTTCCTCTTCGACGACGAAAGCATGATGACCCGCATAGACATGAGCGAATACCAGGAAAAACATGCCGTGAGCAGACTGGTGGGCGCCCCTCCGGGTTATGTGGGATACGACGAAGGCGGGCAACTCACGGAGGCCGTTCGACGTAAACCTTATAGCGTGGTGCTGCTCGACGAGATCGAAAAAGCGCACCCCGACACCTTCAACATCCTGCTGCAGGTGCTGGACGACGGCCGGCTTACCGACAACAAAGGCCGCGTGGTGAACTTCAAGAACACCATCATCATCATGACCAGCAACATGGGCAGCCACA